>DQTF01000242.1 GCA_015662935.1 Crocinitomicaceae bacterium
TTAATCAATAATGCAGCTGCTTCGGCCGAACCACCAGTAGCTAATAAATCATCGTGAATTAATACTTTTTGTTTATGACCTACTGCATCAGTATGCATTTCAATTGTCGCGCTTCCATATTCTAGATCATAATCATGGCTTATTTTATTATACGGCAACTTCCCTTTCTTACGGATTAAGACAAAAGGCAAACCAAGCCTCATTGCTAGTGGATAACCAAAAAGGAAACCTCTACTTTCAATTCCAGCTACGATATCAATGTCTTGATTTTTATAAACCTCCACCAAGTGATCTAAAACGTCGTTTGACAATTTAGGATCCATCATGATAGGAGTGATGTCCTTAAATATTATTCCTTCTTTTGGGAAATCTTTGACATCTCTAATAGATGCTTTTAATTTTTCTTCAATATTCATTCTGTTATTATATAAGGAAGAATTTTCTGAAATAATTCTTCATTGATTAATTTTGATTTTTTTATTTCTGAAACAGTTGCAAAACCACCGTTCATTTCTCGCATTTTTACAATTGAGTTAGCAATACTGTATGAAATGTAAGGATGCCTCTTTAACCTATCCAACGAAGCAGTGTTGATGTTCATTTTATGAATACTCACTTGCTTGAGAATAATATATTCATCGATTGCATCTAGTTTCTCTTGGTCAAATTTCCAAATTTCAAGAAGCTGTTCTTTGCTTATATAACCTCCTAATTCGTCTCTTTGTTCCACAATTTTATTTGCGAAAAACGGACCTATTCCAGGTATTACTTCTAATTCTTGTGCAGATACTGAATTAATGTCAATTGAAAGATTCACTTCCTTTTTTACGTACTCTTTTTTCTCGTATTTGTTCTTTTCCCATTTAGAGTCAGAAGTCACAGGATAATACAAAGAATCTTTTATTAAGGTAAAAAGTTCTTCTGGGAAAACAAAGATCTTTTGTAGGTCTTCATTTGATTGCAAACCTCTTTGAGAAAATTTAAGCACAATTGCTGCTTGTTTTTTTGATAAACCTAGTTGTTCCCAATCTTCTTGTGACAAATCATTGGGATTGACTTTACTCTTTGGTTTTGAAAACTTTCTTTTTTTCTTTTTAGAATACCTACTTTTCTTTTTTTTCTCTTTTTTGACAACGAAATCTTTATGGATTTCTTTCATTTCTTCAAAAGAAATAATAGGTTCTTGCATAGGAGAAAAAGCACGAATAAGTCGGGGAGTAATTGCAATTAGAATAATTATTAAAAGCAACCAAAATATACCTCTTCTATTTCTTTTAGACAAGAGCATTAGGCTCCTTTGATCGCTGTTTTAAATCTCACTAATTCTTCTTTTACTTTAGGAGCTAACAAAAACAAGCCTATCATATTTGGTACCATCATAGCGAAAATCATTGCATCTGAAAAATTCAAAACACTACCTAAACTTGCTGCTGAACCAATAATTACAAATAAGCAAAACAGAATTTTGTAAGTATACTCGACTCTTTTCGATCTGCCGAACAAGTAAGACCAAGCTTGAAATCCGTAGTATGACCAAGATATCATCGAACTAAAGGCAAAAAGAACCACTGCTAACGTCAATACATAAGGGAACCATGAAATGACAGATTCAAAAGCCGAAGAGGTAAGAAGAATTGCTTGAGCATCGTTCATTCCAGAATTTGAAGTGTCTACAAATCCTGTAATAATTAACACAAGTGCTGTCATTGTACAAACCAAAACCGTATCAATAAAGGGCTCTAATAATGCCACTAAACCTTCCGATGCAGCATATTTTGTTTTTACTGCAGAATGTGCGATAGATGCAGAACCAATCCCTGCCTCATTTGAGAAAGCTGCTCTTTTAAATCCCTGTACCAACACTCCAACTACTCCCCCCGCAACACTCAGTGGTGCAAATGCACCTGAAAAAATTTGAGAAATTGCATCACCTATCATATCGTATTTCATTATCAGTACAAATAAAGCCGCCGAAACATATATTACGACCATAAAAGGAACTATCTTATCAGTTACTTTAGCTATTTTTTTAATCCCGCCAATAATTACAATTCCAACAAGAATTGCCATAACAACACCAAATAGCCAGCCTCTTCCGTGAAGAAATGAAGCTTCTCCACCAGTGATATTCTCAACCAACTGAAAAGCTTGATTAACTTGAAACATATTACCCCCACCAAAAGAACCACCGATACACATGATTGCAAAAACAACCGCTAATACTTTCCCAAGTCCCGTAAGTCCTTTAGATTTTAATCCATTTCTTAAATAGTACATAGGACCTCCATAAACCGTTCCGTCAGATGAAATCTCTCTATATTTAACACCTAAGGTACACTCTACAAATTTAGATGCCATTCCTAAAAAACCTGCAACAATCATCCAAAAAGTTGCTCCTGCTCCGCCAATTGACAACGCAATTGCAACACCTGCAATATTGCCTAAGCCAACTGTTGCGGATAGCGCGGCTGTTAGTGCTTGAAAATGGGAGACCTCACCATGATGATCTGCGTCTTGCTCAACTCTAATCGTATCGATTAAATCACCATCAGTAGAGTGAATTGATTCTGTTGAAGCCTCCACATGACTCTCTCCTCCACTTTCAATTTCATCATACTTTCCTCGCACAATATTAATTGCGGTCACAAAGCCACTAAAGTTAATCAATCTGAAGTAAATTGTAAAAAACGTCGCTCCCAATATCAATGGAAACAAAACCCAGTAAACTTCAATACCATCGGCAAAATGTATTTTATAAAAAATCAAACTAACAAACCAGCCTGTAGCGTTACCAAACCCTTCATCGATTTTTTCATCAAGACCTTTCTCTTGAGCAAAGGTTAAAATAGGAAGCAAAACTGCAGCGATTGAAAATAGAAATTTCATAGTTGATTTTATTGTAGTTAAATATCGTAAGGAGCAAATATAAGCATAAAAAAACTGGTCGTAAAGAGCTGTTATTCAACAATAATTACGAATACAAAATTGCCAATGTTTCTTCCAAGGTTTTAGGAGAATAGTTAATTCTATCGTATGCTTTTGATAA
>DQTF01000039.1 GCA_015662935.1 Crocinitomicaceae bacterium
CTCGTAACCAAGGTTTTTTTATTGGCAAGCGACTAAAGTCAATATCTAAAGAGAATAGAAATTCTCTTTTTTCTTGATAGGTGATTCCGGTAAGGTTGTCTGTGTAAATAGGTTGGTCCCCCACCAATTTCTCGTCGATACTATACCCAAAAGAAAGACATGCCCATTTTGGAATTTTGCTATTCTTGAAGAATGTACCAGGGCTAAAACTCAACCAATAAGTCTGACCGTTGTAGTCTTTTAAAAAAGATTCAGCAAAGTTGCTGCCTAAAACTGTAGGCCTAATTGAGGAATAGCTAGTTGGGAAAGATGAAAATTTAGGAATGATGCGTTCTTCATCCCAAACTAATTCTTGACCTAGGTAAGAAAGAGATCCTAGTGTATTGCTAGCAACATCTCCCCAAGAAAACCCCCAATCTTTGCTGTAAGCATCAAGAATTTCAAAGGTGGTTTGATAACCAATACTGATACCTGTTCCTATGATTAATGAATTCTTTTTTTTTATCCCAGCCCATAAATGCATATTTGTTGTAAGTTGGTTGATTTTATAGGCAGTGTAAAAATGACCCGCCTTATCCATTTGTAACCACTCGTTATTATCATTGAAGAAATGAAATTTACTTTTAGGAATATCTTTGTACCATACTTGCGAAAGCCCAATCATGCTTCCTGCCCAAATAGTTGTGATACTTGTTGTTATTCCAATAAAACGTTTATTGTTGAGTGTGTCAGACTTCTCGAAAACTCGTTGTCCGTTTGAAAGAAAAGAACTCAAAATAAACAAAAGAATACAAGTCACTCTTAACATAAGGACTAAAATACTGTAAAAGATTGTACAGTAGGTATAATTTTACTTAAAAAAGGACGTTTTAGGAGATATTCTGCTATTTTTGTCTGCTGTGAAAGCTGATAGCGTGGAGTGTTAGAATGAATTTGTGCTACCTTAAAAATCACAGCAGTTTTACAACTTAATTAAAGAAAAATGAATAAAGTAATAAAAGATTGGAATGACATAAAAATCAACGATAGTTGGGCAATATTTAAAATTGTTGCAGAATTCGTTGAAGGTTACGATAGAATGGCAAAGATTGGCCCTTGTATTTCTGTATTTGGTTCGGCAAGAACAAAAGAAGAAAATAAATACTACAAGCTAGGAGTAGAAGTTTCTAGAATGTTAGCGCAAGGTGGCTATGGAGTGATAACTGGAGGTGGACCTGGGATTATGGAAGCAGGAAATAGAGGAGCTCAAGAAGCAGGAGGAAAATCTGTAGGTTTAAATATTGATCTTCCTTTTGAGCAAAATCACAACCCGTATATAGACCAAGAACATAACTTAGAGTTTGATTATTTCTTCGTTAGAAAAGTAATGTTTGTGAAGTATGCACAAGGCTTTGTTGTTCTTCCAGGTGGATTTGGAACCTTAGATGAATTATTCGAATCTTTAACTTTAATTCAAACAAAGAAAATAAATAACCGTCCAGTTATCTTAATAGGTAAAGAATATTGGGATGGACTTTTCGATTGGATTAAATCGGCGATGTTAAAAATGGAGAACAATATTTCGGAGAAAGATTTAGATTTGGTGAAAATTGTTGATACTGCTCAAGAAGCGTATGATGCAATTGATGAATTTTACAAACATCATGAATTATCTCCAAATTTCTAAAAACGTATATTTGTTTTAAATCAATGATTCTATGCTAAAGAAATTAGGCAATTTTATTCTCAGTAAGAAGTTTTTATTTAACCTTATCGGTATAGGGTTGGTATATCTTATTGTGATATTTGGTTTTAAATACTACTTGAGCAGCCGAACGAATTTAGGACAGAAAATTGAAGTTCCTAATTTAATTGGAAAAAATCAAAATGAATTGAAAGGACTTTTTGCAAATTCTGATTTGACTTTTCAAGTTTTAGATTCAATTTATGACCCAACAAAAGTGGAAGGCTCAATCTTAGAACAAGATCCTAAAGCGTCTTCTCTTACAGATGTCTTCGTAAAAGAAGGAAGAGTAATAAAGGTTCGAGTTTCTAAAAGGTCACAGCTTGTAGAGGTTCCAGATTTAGTAGATAAATCTCAACGTTTTGCAGAAAATATTCTTATTAATAGGAAATTTAGATATAAACTGGAATATCAACCTTCACGTGAAGCTCATGGAGCAGTAATTGATCAGCTTTACAAAGGTAAGCACATCGATGCGAAAACAAAACTGCCAATCGGCTCCAGAATAGTGCTAATTGTGGGTAGAGATGAAACAGGAGTTGTTGTTTCTTTACCCAACTTATATGGTTTGACAATCGTTGAAGCTAAACAGAGGGTTGCAGGAATGGCGAATATGGAATTTTTGGCTGTTTGTCCTACCTGTTTAACATCGGCAGATTCACTTGTCGCAAGAATCGTTTCTCAGTCTCCAGAGTTTTCGGATGGAGCTGTTATTTCCACAGGAACAACTGTTTCTGTGTATGCAGAAAAAGAATTTAATGGAGATGCTCCACAATAATATTGAAATGAAATTATTTGTACTCATCACGTTTGTATTACTTGGATTGACTTCTTTTAGTCAAGGAGAAGAACTTGGACCAATTATGGGGAATCCAATTCTCCAGCAAAAAAGTAAAAACAAATTTGAAAAGATAAATGTAGGTACTTTTGACAGTACGTTTATTTATACGCAAGACACATTGTCTTTACCAGTTTTTGATGAGTTCAGTACAGATAAATTCCAGAAATACAATGCGGATTACACAGATATTGGAGTTACCTCTGATAAAAAGTATCAATTATTGAATTCTTTAAATGTGCCTTTGCCTTCAGATGTAGAATACACGACACAGGCAACTTTCTATCGAACAATTGATTTAGCAAATAACAGTTATACGGATGCTGTGTTTACAGATACAGTTATAAAAATAGGAGATTTAACTTCTTATCCAGTAGTTTATTCTTCTACAAGTGTTTATCCACCTTTTTATATCTATGATACAATTGATTACCCAAACCCTGTAGATACTGTATGGATATCACCGGATGCCGTGCAAGATTCAGCAACTCAATTCTTTGCGCCTGTGAATGACTTAAATGCAATTTGGATAGAAGAAGAAGCTTATCATAACTATACCTTTGCGGTTGATCCTTGGTCTTTAGGTGTGGCAACTTTTGATGGCTTGGATGAGAATGGGTATCCATATCAATTTGGAACAGCAATTACAAATTATGCAGATCATTTAACATCTAAACCAATTGACATGTCCGCCGTTTCGGCAAGTGATTCTGTTTATTTCAGTTTTCTATATCAAGCACAAGGTTTTGGGGATGAACCAGAAGCTGGCGATTCCTTGGTGTTAGAATTTTATGACTTTACTTTAGATCAATGGAATCGGGTATGGAGTACAAATGGTTCTGGTTTAACTTCATTTAAAGTCGGACATATCAGAATTAGCGATATCAATTATTTTCAGAAAGGATTTCAGTTTCGCTTTAGAAATTATGGAGGGTTGTCAGGAAGTCTAGACCATTTTAATATTGACTATGTTAATTTGCGTCCCTTCTCAGGGATTCAAGACACCGTGATTCATGATTTTGCAATCGTTTATCCTGTGGCTAATTTGTTAGATACATATACATCGGTTCCTTGGGATCACTACAAGAACAATCCAATTGGAAAAATGTCACCCAATGTTAAGGTAGTCGTTCGTAATAGTGATAATGTACCCGAAAATGAACAAGATGGTTCAACAACGATTAACTATGCAGGGGCAACTGAAGCAACATTTGTTTTATTAGAAAGCCTTTTGAACAATGGTGATTTGAATTATTCTCCTTGGACAACTTATACTTCTCTACATGATTTCTCAACTGGGGCAAGGTTTGATGAAACTAAACCTGGATTAATGGAGGAATTTGATGTAGTAACTGGAATTACCCACCTGAACACATCCTTTACATTAAATGATTCATCTTATACAAAACAAAAGTTTGTCAATTATTACAGTTATGATGATGGTTCTGCAGAAGCTGCTTATGGGCCAACCGGAGAGCAGGCTAGATTAGCAATTAAATATACACCTTATGAAGCTGATTCTTTAATCGGTGCAAGAATTCATTTTGTACCCTCTGTAGATGATGTCTCAAGCAAGTTGTTTATTCTGACTGTGTGGGAAGATAACGGAGGAGTTCCAGGGAGTGTGTTGTATGAAGATGGTGTGTTTTTTCCACGTCAACCTAAATATGAATACGATAGAGATATTTTTACCAATTACTATTTTATCGATACGCAAAAAGTTCATGTTGGAGGTTCATTCTTTATCGGCTGGAAACAGTTTGATGCAGATAGGTTAAACGTTGGTTTTGACAGGAACCTTGTTAACAATGATAAAACTTTTTATAGCATTGATAATGGAGTGTCATGGCAGCAGTCAAGCATACCTGGCTCGGTTATGATTCAACCGATATTTTCTACAGGATATGATGCTGTTTTGGGAATAAAAGAACCAATCAGAGAAAAAATTGAAGTTAGTTTATACCCGAATCCAACATCGAATGTTTTAACTATTGAAGTGGAGAATGAAGAATTCGAATATGCTGAGGTAGTTAACCTACAAGGTCGAATAGTTTTAAGAACAAAGACTGCTAACATAAATTTATCGGAGTATCCAAACGGAATGTATTTAGTTCGTGTGAACGGAAAATATGGACCGTTTAAAATTATAAAGCAATAATGTCTGAAGAAAATATTCAATTGAGCGACGAGTCTTCTTCGGAAGAAATGTTTGAG
Source organism: Crocinitomicaceae bacterium (assembly GCA_015662935.1). Classification (GTDB taxonomy): domain Bacteria; phylum Bacteroidota; class Bacteroidia; order Flavobacteriales_D; family Crocinitomicaceae; genus UBA4466. The sequence goes on from DQTF01000039.1 coordinate 4,776, forward strand.
CATTATAAATTTATTGCAGATCCAGGGCAAGAGGTTCTTAGAATTGATAAATTCTTATTGGACAGAATGCCGAATACTTCACGAAATAAAATTCAGATTGCTGCAAAAAACGGCAATATCGTTGTTAATGGGGATAAAGTGAAACAGAACTATAAGATTAAACCGAATGATGAGGTTTCAATAGTTTTGCCGTACCCTGTACGTGAATTAGAGTTAATACCGCAAGATATTCCAATTGTAATCGCCTACGAAGACGAAGAATTAATTGTTGTTAATAAAGAGGCAAATATGGTGGTTCATCCTGGTTATGGGAATTACACCGGAACACTTGTCAATGCGCTAGTGCATCATTTTGACAACCTGCCAACAAAACATCAAGATCACTTTGGAAGACCGGGTTTAGTTCATCGACTTGATAAACATACGACAGGACTTCTTGTCATTGCTAAAACAGAGAATGCACTAACAAACTTAGCGAAGCAGTTCTTTGACAGAACAACAGAGCGAAGGTATTGGGCACTTGTTTGGGGAGATGTACAAGAAGATGGAACAGTGACCGGGCATGTTGGAAGATCTTTGAAAAACAGAAAAGTAATGACTGTTTTTCCAGAAGGAGACTACGGTAAGCACGCGGTTACACATTTTAAAGTTTTGAAAAGATACGGTTACGTAACTTTGGTAGAATGTAAATTAGAAACAGGTAGAACGCACCAAATTCGAGTTCATATGAAATACATTGGACATCCTTTGTTCAATGATTTGGAATATGGAGGAGATTCAATTCTAAAAGGAACCACTAATTCGAAGTATAAAAAATTCATTCAAAACTGCTTCGATTTATTATCAGGACAGGCGCTACATGCTAAAACGCTCGGCTTTCAACATCCTAGTTCTAAAGAAATGGTTCGTTTAACATCAGAATTACCCGATGGTTTCCAGGGGGTAATCGATAAGTGGGAAAAATATACGGGAGGTTAGTCTTTATTACTTAAACGATTTTTAAAATTATTGAATTAGTTTTCAAAACAGCTAGACAGTTTATTTTTTTTGTTAATTTTACGTACCAATTGCTCTAATTGTGGAGTTGTTGTAAATTAAATTGAAAATTTAGCGTATGAAATTTAACATTGTACTATCCATTTTGCTTTTATTAGTTGCAACAACAGCCAATGCACAAAATAAATATGTAGTTAAAGCTGAACTAGCTTATGCAAGTGAAAACTATAGCGAAGCATCTAAGCTTTGTGCTCAGGCTTATACAAAACTTTCTAGAAAAGGTAAAGCTGCTAAGAAACAAAAAGCTGAAATGGCTTTTAAAACAGCAGAAAGCTTTAGACAAATTGAGTTTTTTAGAGATGCCAATGAATGGTACGATAGATCAATTCTATTGGAGTATTACAATAAAAACCCAGAAGTGTATTTGTCCAATGCGGATATGTTACAAATGATGGCAGAATACGATAAGTCTGTTAAGAATTATGATTTATATTTAAGCTTAGTTCCTGGTGATGAAAGAGCTGTGGTTGGTAAACAATCTTGTAAATTAAATAAAGAGTTTGTTGCTGAAAAAACAAGACACACTGTTGAGAATGCATCGAAATTAAACAAAAAGCAATTTGATATGGCTCCTATGTTTGGAGACAAGAAAAAAACAAAACTGTACTTTAGCTCTAGCCGTGAAGGTGGTATAACTAGAGATAAAGACCCTCGTTCTGGAGAATCATATATGGATCTTTGGGTTTCTGATTTTGATAAGAAAGGAAATGAGACGGAACCTTATTTAGTAAAAGGAGAAGGAATCAACACGATTGACAACGAAGGAACGGTTTGTTTTGATAGTCGTTACAAGAAGATGTTCTTTACTCGTTGTCCAAATATGAAAAAGCAAAACTTAGGTTGTGATATTTGGGTTTCTACAGCAAAAGGTAAAAAAGAATGGAACGAACCAACTAAGTTAGTTTTAAAGACACATGATTCAATCTCTGTTGGCCATCCTTGTACTGCTGATGGTAAATATTTGATTTTTGCTTCTGATATGCCAGGCGGTTTTGGCGGTAGAGATTTATGGTACACAACTTATAATAAGAAAACAGACTCATGGGCTACACCAAAAAACATGGGACCAGAAATCAATACAAAAGGAAATGAATTGTTTCCAAGTTTTGCTCTTAATGGAGATTTATTGTATTCTTCTGATGGTCTACAAGGTATGGGTGGACTAGATATGTTTAGAGCAAAAAAAGTGGGTGATAATTCTTGGGAGAACCCAACGAATATTGGTGCTCCTAGAAATAGTATTTACAATGATTTTGCAATTGTTGAAAAAACAGAAAAAACAGGTTACTTCACTTCAGAAAGAAAAAATGTGAATGGAGAATATATTCCAGATTTATATTCGTATGAATTGCCAGCTAATATTTTTGATTTAAAAGTAATAATTAGTGAGCTTGGAAATTCAGCAATGAAGGTTGAAGATGCTAAGGTTATTGTTACTTCCTCAACAGGAGAAACTTGGGAAGGTTATACAGATGCTTCTGGTTCTGTTTTTTGGGACAAGAATCCATCAAACGGTGGACGCTATGTAAATGAAGAGACTGGTTATACTATTCAGATTTCAAAAGAAGGTTACCATGAAGATAAAAACGGTTCCACTTTCTCAACGGAAGGCTTGAACTATGATCAAAACTTCATCATTGATATGGCATTGCTTCCTAAAAAACCAATCCGTCTTCCTGAGGTCCGTTACCCTTTGAGTAAGTGGGACTTATTAGTGGATGAGACGATTAATTCTCCAGATTCATTGTTGTTCGTTTATAGTTTATTAGAAGAATACCCAGGAATGGTGCTTCAATTAAATTCTCATACAGATGCACGTGGTAGTAATGCTGCCAATCAAAAATTATCTGAAAATAGAGCTAAAGCATGTTACAGATACTTAGTTCAAGAGAAAGGGGTTGACCCAAGAAGGATAGTACCGGTAGGTAAGGGTGAAAGTACTGCTAGAACGGTTTGGAAAAAAGGAGATACTTATCTTGTTGCAAAACCAATCAACATGGAAGGTATTGAAGAAATCGTTCTTACAGAAAAGTACATTAATAAGTATAGAAGGTCGAACACTAAATTATTCAAGCAATTACACCAATTCAATAGACGTACAGATGCAGAGGTAATCTCAATGGATTTTGATGCTGCAACAGCTCCTCCAGCTGATCCTAAATTAATGGAATATGTGAAGTATCCTTAAAAAAGGAAATCAACATTTAAAAATACTAAGCGTTCTGATTTTCAGAGCGCTTTTTTTTGTACCTTAATAGTAAACCTAATTACTATGATTGAAAGTTACCTCCATCAAATATGGAAAACCAAACGTCTGCCACAGTTTTCATTTGAGCTAGAAAACAAGAATAAAGTTGATGTTCTCGATTTTGGAGAGTACAATGAGAACAACAGCGGTCCTGACTTTAAGTTTGGAGCAATAAAATTAGACGATATTAGATTTCATGGTCACATAGAAATGCATGTTAGAAGTTCAGATTGGTATAGGCATAAACATCACGTAGATGTGAATTATAATAATGTGATTCTACATGTAGTTTATGTAAACGATAAACAAGTTATTCAAAATGGTGTGGCAATTCCAACAATTGCAATAAAAGATTTGATAGATGAAGAGCATTACAAGAAATTTATACGAAAACAACTAAGCCTTTCAGAGTTTCCGTGTGAGCATCAAATTAAAGAGATTGATGAGTTCCACTTTAATTACATGAAAATTCGATCAGTAACGGATAAGTTAAATGAGAAAACTAGTATCCTACACAGAATCGACATCCAATCAAAAGCAGGAGCATTCTATCATTTTATGGGTTTAGCTTTTGGTACTTCGATAAATAAAATGCCTTTTAATTCATTGCTGCAAAGAGTTCCTTATACATCTGTTAAGGATGTTCCTAAAGTAAATCGATTTAATCTTGTGTTATGTGAAAGTGGAATCATTCAAGAGAAAGGAATGAATGATTCTCACCGCAAAAGAGAATGGCAATACAAAGGAACACGCCCCAAAAACTCTCCAGATTTACGTGTCAGGCAATTTGCATTATTAGTGCAGGAATTTGATTTTGAATCAACAATAGAATTACTATCTACTGACAAAATAAAAGAGAGTTTTAGAACGCTAATTGAGAAAAGTTGGCAAGGAAATTTAACCGTTTCTAAGTTGTCAAAAACATTTGTAAACCATTTAATAATCAATGCAGTTGTTCCTTTTTTATGGTTTTGTGGAGAACTAGATAACAATACATTCTACCAAGAAAAAGCAATGGATTTACTTTCGTTATTACCAGCGGAAAAGAACAATGTTATTAGAAAGTGGAATAAAATCAATGTGTTTGCAAAAACTGCTTTTGATTCTCAAGGGCTTTTATCCATGCATCGATATCATTGCTGTCGCAAAAAATGCCTATCTTGCAGTGTTGGAAAAAAAGTATTAAATCGTGAGTAAATGATTCAAAAAGTAGTTTTTTTTTTTGAAATGAGATCTTTTGGTGTCTGCGGTTGGTGGGCAAGAAAATTAGGAATTAGCAGTTCTAAAGTGAGAATTGGCTTTATTTATTCTTCGTTTATTGCACTAGGGTCTCCCTTGTTAATTTATTTAATCATGGCATGGGTTCTTGAACATAAACACTATTTTAAACTGCAAAGAAAAAAACGTAACACAATCTGGGAACTGTAAAATGCTATTGAACTATAAGTTATTTTCTAAAATCTATTACTTCCTAATTTTATTGCTCTTGATAATATTGGGGGGAACTGCTGGCTACATGATTATTGAAGGATGGAGTTTTATTAATTCATTCTACATGACCATTATTACTATTTCAACAGTTGGATACGGAGAGGTTAATGAATTAACGACATATGGTAAACTTTTTACATCCTTTCTTATCATATCAAGTTTTGGTACTTTTGCTTTTGCCATCACGTCAATTACAACTTATGTTGTTGGGGGAGAATACAAACGTTATTATAAAGAATACAAAATGATGAAAGAATTAAAAAAACTGAATGATCATGTCATCATTTGTGGATTTGGACGCGTTGGTAAACAAGCTGCGGAGGATTTAATTGCGCATAACAACAAGTTTATTGTAATTGAACGAGATCAAGAAACCATTGATGAGAATAAGAATGATGACATTACGTTCTTAAAAGGAGATAGTACCAATGACGATACGCTTTCTCAAGCTTGTATAAGAAATGCAAAAGCGGTTATTACTTGCTTGCCCAAAGATGCAGATAATATTTATGTGGTTTTAGCAGCTAGAGAATTTAATGAGAAAATGATCATTGTTAGTCGAGCATCCTACCCTTCTGCAGTCTCTAAATTGAGAATGGCAGGAGCTAATAATGTTATAATGCCCGATTCAATCGGAGGGTCTCATATGGCGTCTTTAATTGCAAACCCTGATGTGATGGAGTTTTTAGATATGATTCGTATTCAAGGAGATCAAGGTTGTAATGTCGAGACGGTTTCCTATTCTGAATTGCCAAAATCATTGCAAGACAAAACGATTGGTGAATTAGAAGCGAAGAAAATCACAGGTGTGACTATTATTGGTTACCGGTCAGTTAAAGGAGCTTACATTGTGAATCCACCAGTAGAAACAGTAGTTGTGCCAGGTTCGAAATTATTTGTCCTAGGAAATCCAGAAGAAATTAAAAATTTAATTCAACACTTTCATTTACAGCATTAATGAGAATTTTAATCACAGGGTCGAATGGTTTATTAGGTCAAAAGTTAGTCGCTCTTTGTCAAGAAAAGAATATAAAGTATTTTGCAACCTCCAAAGGAGAAAATAGAAATTCAACTTGTCCCGAAAATCATTATTATGAACTAGATATCACCAATCAAGATGCTGTTAACAATGTTTTTAATCGGTTGCAACCTACTCATGTTATTCATACAGCTGCAATAACAAATGTTGATTTCTGCGAGTTAAACCCTGATGATTGCGAACTGGTTAATGTCAAAGCAACAGAATACCTTATCAATGCATCCAATTCTGTTAATGCACATTTTCAATTGCTCTCAACTGATTTTGTATTTGATGGTGAAAAAGGAGATTATAATGAAGAAGATGAAGTTAATCCCCTAAGTATTTATGCAGTATCAAAAGTGAAAGGAGAGGTGTTGACGCAAAGGTTGGCAAATAACTGGTCTGTTGTTAGAACAATTATTGTTTATGGAAATGGAGAGAATTTGTCTCGTTCTAATTTGATTGATTGGGCAAAAGGTGCATTAGAGAAAGGAGATGAAATCAATATCATCGACGACCAATTCAGAGCACCTACCTTCTCAGAAGATCTAGCTGCTGGTTGCATGGGGATAATTGAGAACAACGAAAAGGGCATTTTTCATATTTCTGGACCAGAAACAATGTCCATTTATAAGATTGTCGAAAGAATAGCGGCTTACTTTTCCTTTAGCATGGATAAAGTAAATAAAATATCTAGTTCTACACTAGACCAACCTGCAAAACGCCCTCCCAAAACAGGCTTTGATTTATCA
>DQTF01000064.1 GCA_015662935.1 Crocinitomicaceae bacterium
AAATGCCTGTTCAATTAATTGAACAGGCATTTTTTGTGTAAATAACTTTAGACGGTATAATTATTGCTACCTTTGTAGTCAGTTCTTTGGGGTCGTACTGGATTTGACAGCGATAGCAGTCGTTTAGTGCAAGCATGTCGAGCAATGTGGTGAAGCTCGTAAATATCTAGTCACAAACTATAATTGACAATACGTCTTTTAGACTTGCTGCCTAATTTGTTAGACAAATTAAGCTTTATTGAGCGGAAGTATAGTACGCCAACGAGTTCCTTCTCCTTTGCTTCAGTCTGTTAAGCGAGGAACCAGAAGGACCATAAATTACAGAATAGAGCTAACGATTCTTCTAAGTTAGTTCGAGATTGAGAAGATAAGTGTAACTATTGGGTGTCTTTGTCCGAGGTTCCATCGAAAATCTAATCAAAGAATAAGCATGTAGAAAGCTGAATTATTCGTCGTTTGGACGAGGGTTCGAAACCCTCCGACTCCACAGTAATTTAAAGAATCTTAGTCTCGACTAAGGTTCTTTATTTTTTTTCAAAAAAAAGCTCTATATTCACTCAACTACACTACGCTTATGCTAACCTTAAGAATAATTTCATTTTTTCTTTTCTTTTCACTTATTGGTCATTCCCAAATCGTAATCAATGAGGTATCTACCGCACAAAACTTTGGTGTTGCTGACGAAGATGGCAACTATCCTGACTGGATTGAGCTTTACAACGCAGGTACAACAGCTGTAGATCTAGAAGGTTATGCGCTAGTTTCAGAAAATGAAGTCAAGCAAAACTGGATTTTTCCATCAATTATTATTCAACCTAACGATTATTTAATTGTTTTTGCTTCAGAAAAAGATAGACGAGACATAATTGACCATTGGGAGGCACCTATTTACCCGCAAAGTATTTGGGATTATTATACTGGACCGACTACGCCTCCAAGCAACTGGAATACCAATTCTTTTAATACAACTACATGGAACAATGGCATCGGTGGAATTGGTTACGGTGATGGTGATGATAGTACTATCATTGCTCCAACGACTACCTTATACATGAGAAGTGATTTTATATTGACTGACACCAGTAATATCTCAATTGGATTAATGATTTTAGATTATGACGATTCATTTGTTGCCTATTTGAATGGAGTAGAATTAGCTCGCAACAATGTTGGAGTCCATGGAACACCTCCTGTATTTACCGACCTTGCTTATGAGGAACATGAATCACAGCTCTATAATGGAGGGAATTATGAGTTTTTCTTTTTTGATAGAACAATAATGGGCAATTCAAAAAATGAAGGAAATAATGCGTTCTCACTCGAGGCAGGATTTTATTCTGGAAGCCAAACAATTAGTATTAATTCAAACGAAAATGGAACTGTACACTATACGACAGACGGAAGTATTCCAATACTTAGTTCTAGTATATACACGGCACCACTTTCTGTAACTTCAAATACAGTATTAAAAGCAGTATTCTTCCCATCTACCTCTTCTATACTTCCTAGTAAACCACAAGTTGCAACTTATTACATTGATGAAAATGTGTCTTTGCCCGTGATTTCAATTACCACTGATCCAAAAAATTTATGGAATTACTATGAGGTTTTTTACGTATTTGGTCCGAATGCAGACTCAGTTAATTACCCTTTCATAGGATCAATTTTTTGGAATGGATGGGAAATTACTTAAAATGATTGATTCTGGATCAAAATTACATCCAGAAGGCAAGTTTTCATTTCAAATTAATAAATTAGAATATCAGCTTTCAAAAGGATTACACTTTTTAAAATTTGATTCTAGAGAATTTACAAAGGTTATTAAGTTAAGCATATTTTAATCCTCAAACCCGCAAAACCTTCTGCCGTACTTATTAATTGCTATAGACTTTGAAACAGAACGTATCTCATGTGTGCACTGCTTAATACCTGGGCAATCTTTCTTTAGATGGTATACTTCAGCGCTTGGAGAAATACAAATAAAAACAGTGACTTCATCAGAAGATTTAAAGCCAAAAAATATAAATAACAGCAATGTAATTAGTAAACTTTTCATAGTGTTTGATGTTGGTTATTGTCTGAATTACAATTAATTAACTTAGTATCAAAAATATTATCAAATCTGATGGTTATCTAAAACTAGGTAATATGTCGTATTATTACTAAGAAAGAAATACTTTACCTTTGAAAAAAAATAAGCCTATGCCAATTAAAATAGCAATTGCTGAAGATAATAACCTGCTTGCTCAGGCTCTACAAGAAAAACTATCATTCTTTGATAATTTGAATTACAAATTCAGAGGTGTCAATGGTAAAGAGTTAATTGACCTTCTTGAAAAAGATCATAATATAGATATTGTTCTAATGGATATTCAAATGCCAGAAATGGATGGAATAACTGCTACTGAAATTATAAAGAAAAAACATCCTCAAATAAAAATTATCATGATTACAGTATTTGATGATGATGAAAATATATTCAACGCAATAAAAGCTGGAGCAGACGGATACCTTTTAAAAGATAGCAATACGGAAGAAATTCATTCCGGGATTTTAAATGTTATGAAAGGTGGTGCTGCGATGACTCCAACTATTGCTCTAAGAACACTCGAATTTCTACGTTATCCAGAAAAATTCACTGCTGATAAGATATTACTCGACGAAGTCAAATTAACAAAACGTGAAACAGAAATTCTGACGCAGCTTTCAAAAGGATTGAATTACAATCAAATTGCAGAAAACTTATTTATCAGTCCCTCTACTGTTAGAAAACACATTGAAAACACGTATAAAAAATTACAAGTGCATAATAAAATGGAAGCCGTTCAAGAAGGAATGAAACGTAACCTCATCTAAACAATAATTTACACGTTAATATTATTAAGCAGGGAATATCTCTGCTTTTTTTGTGCCTAGTTTTTAATATACGGCAAATGACGTATTGTAGTAAAACTGTTTTCGTTGTTTCTTTGTATTGAATAATTAGATAATTAAATAACGACCAAATGAAAAGCTCAATTAACAAAACAATTCAAAAAATTGCATTAACATTAACCTTGTTCAGTTTCGCTCAAGTATTATTTGCAAACAATATTTCCGTTACAAACACTTCCATTGTGAGTCAAAATACCGCTGCCGATTATACGCATGTAAAATTTGACATCAGTTGGGATAACTCTTGGAGAACTTCCACATTAGAAAACAATTGGGACGCAGCCTATGTTTTTGTTAAGTACAGAATTCCTCCAATGAATACTTGGTATCATGCAACATTAAATTACGTAGATGGTACAGCTGCTAATGACGGTAACACAAACCCAACGGGGGGAACAATCAATACGACTGCTGATGGAAAAGGTGCTTTCTTATACAGAAATGCAGATGGAATTGGGAACATTAACTATACTGGAGCTCAACTTCGTTGGGACTATGGAGCTGACGGTTTAACCGATGAAGATAGTGTTGAAATTTGTGTACTTGCCATTGAAATGGTCTATGTACCACAAGCAGCATTCTTCTTAGGAGACGGATCTACTTCTCCTCAAGGTAATTTTGAAGATGCACTTTCAGGAAATGCTTTTCAAGTAACTTCTGAGGCACTTATCACTCTTGGAGGTGGAGGTACTGGTTCTCTTGGTAATAATAACAGACTAGGAATGCTTAATCCAACTTATGAAGATTTCACTGATGTTGCTTCTCAAACTCTACCTGCAGCATTCCCGAAAGGATTTAACGCTTTTTATTGCATGAAATATGAAGTCACACAGGGACAATATGCAGATTTCTTAAACAAGTTAAACTTAACACAGGCAACAGCACGCTATGTCGGAGCTTATAATACAACTAGTCAATCGATAACTGGAACTCATCCTAACTTTGCTGCTGATGCACCTGATAGAGCATTAATGTACATCAACCAATTAGATGCGTTAGCTTATTTAGATTGGAGTGGATTGAGACCGATGACAGAATTAGAATATGAAAAAGCATCCAGAGGAACTCGCCCCGTTACAGCAGACGAGTTTGCTTGGGGAGATGTTTCTATTCATGCCGCAGCATATACAGCGACCAATCCTGGTCTGCCAAATGAAACCATAAATGATATTGATGGAATTGGTAATGCTATCTACTTATCCACTAGACCTTATCTCAGACCTATTAGAGTAGGTGCCATCGCTGCCAGTCAAGCTGTTGCAAATCGTGTAGAATCTGGTGGAACATATTACGGAATTATGGAAATGAGTGGTAACCAAAATGAGCTAGCAATGTCCGTTGGACGTCCTGAAGGTAGATTATATGATGGGAATCATGGAGATGGTTCTATTACAAGTGCAGGGGCTGCTGATGTCACAAATTGGCCTACTTCAGTTTACGGTTTAGGTATTCGAGGTGGATCTTATAATAATCCAGGTACTTATCTTAGAACTTCTTCTCGAGCAGCTGCCCATATATACACAATAAGTACTGCTAGAAATTACACTATTGGTTTTAGAGGAGTAAGAACTGCTCAATAAATGATATTCACTCATGTGATCCAATGAAAAAATTACTAATCATATTAGGAGTCATACTCTGTTTCTCTCCAGAAACAATTGCGCAGAACAATGCAATTTTTAGCGGGGGAATTGCAGACGGTACAGACACCTCTTGCTATAAACAAGCCATCCCAACTACTATAAGTTATATTGGTGGAACAAATGATGGTTATAGCAAAGGTTGTTACACTCAAAACATACCTCAATCAATTTCCTTTTTAGGAGGAATAAATGATGGATATGCTCAAGATTGTTACCAACAGAATATTCCATTAACAGTTTCTTACTCTGGAGGAATCAATGATGGTTTTTCACAAGATTGTTACACACAAGTCTCTAATCTAAACGCTATATTTAATGGTGGAATTGGTGGTGACGGAATGCTAAATGGTTGCGCAAATGAACCATTAGGTTGTATGCTTGCTGTTAACTTAAGTAATGATACTTCTTTCTGTGATGGAAATTCTATAACGTTAAACCCTGGCGCTTTCTCCGGAAGTGCAACTTACCTTTGGCAGGATAGCTCAACAACACAAACTTTTTTAGCAGATACTTCCGGAATCTATTACGTCTATGTGACTGATACGGGTGGATGCATAGGTATCGATAGTATTACCATTAATGTTCTTACACAACCTATCGTCAACTTAGGTAACGACACCTCTTTTTGTGTTGGTAGTACTTTAACATTGGATGCTGAAAATCCTGGAGCAACTTACTTATGGCAGAATAACCCAACAGCACCTTATCAGAATCAAACTTTAGCAGTGAATGCAACGGGTATTTATTTTGTGACGTCATCATTTGGAACTTGCACAGACACCGATTCTATTAATGTCAACGTAAATCCGATAGTCACAAACTCAATTACTGATGCAGTTGTATGTCAAGGTGATAGCGTATTGATTTTCGGAAACTACCAAAGCATCGCATCGACATACTACGACACATTAGTTGCAGCAACTGGTTGTGACAGTATCGTTTCGCAGCAGTTGATTGTAAATCCTATTTACAACTCAACTTTAAGCAATGTCACAATTTGTCAAGGCGATTCTGCGTTGATTTTTGGCAACTACCATACAACAGCGGGAATTTACTATGATTCTTTGACTACTGTAAATGGTTGCGATAGTATTCTATCCCAAACACTAAACGTATCCCCTATTCACAATGTGAATCTTGGAAATGATACATCCTTTTGTATCGGCGGAACACTAACATTGGATGCTGGTGCAGGAGCTAATTCTTACTTATGGCAGAATAACCTAACAGCACCTTATCAGAATCAAACTTTAGCAGTGAATGCAACGGGAACTTATTTTGTTGCAACGACACTTGGAGCTTGTACAACTTCTGATACTATTCTAGTTACGGTGAATCCTGTTGTGACAAACTCAATTACTGATGCAGTTGTATGCCAAGGTGATAGCGCATTAATTTTCGGAAACTACCAAAGCATCGCATCGACATACTACGACACATTAGTTGCAACAACTGGTTGTGACAGTATCGTTTCGCAACAGTTGATTGTGAATCCTATTTACAATTCAACTTTAAGCAACGTCACAATTTGTCAAGGCGATTCTGCATTGATTTTTGGTAACTACCATACAACAGCGGGAATTTACTATGATTCTTTGACGACTGTAAATGGTTGCGATAGTATTCTTCAAACAACCTTACTTATCAATCCTACATATGCTATGAATACAACCGCAAGTATTTGCAGTGGAGATAGTATTTATCTGGAAAATACTTACCAAACAATCGCAGGTATCTATTCTGACACACTCCCTTCGATCAACGGATGTGATAGTATTGTACTAACAACATTGACAATTAATCCAACTTTTATTACAAATCTCAATGTAGCAATTTGTCAAGGTGATAGTTTATTTGTTGGTGGTGCTTTTCAAAATTCTGCAGGAATTTATACTGATGTTTTAAGTACCGTTTCAGGCTGTGACAGTACTATTAATACAACAATTAATGTCAACCCGATTGTTTCAAATTCACTCTCTCCTCTTACTATTTGCGAGAATGACAGTGCATTCATTTTTGGGAACTATCAATTCCTAGCCGGAATTTACGATAGTCTGATTCCAAATGGATCCGTGAATGGTTGTGATAGCATTGTTTATCAACAATTAATTATCAATCCTATTTATGCAATTTCTGATGTTGCAAACATCTGCCAAGGAGACAGCATTCTTTTAGGTGGAAGCTATCAAACAACCGCAGGCGCATATATTGACAATTTGCAAACCGTCAATGGATGCGATAGTATTATCACCACTACGCTGGTTATCAACCCTGTATATACAAACTCCATTACTGTAGAAATTTGTGAAGGAGACAGTTTATTTGTTTCAGGAGCATATCAAACAATTAATGGCATTTATTCTGACACACTTCAAGCAATTACTTCTTGTGATAGTATTATTTTGACAACGCTTGTTGTAAAACCGCTGCCAGTTGTTTCGATAACTGCTTCTTCTACAGAAATAAATGCAGGAG
>DQTF01000177.1 GCA_015662935.1 Crocinitomicaceae bacterium
AAATAAGTTATCAATTCCAGACGGTGTAGAAATATCAACTTTGGTCAAGGTAGGCGATATTTTTACTGATATAGGAAAACTTGCTAAAAAAGAAAAAGCTCAACTGATTATTATGGGGACTCATGGAGCTAGTGGCATGCAGTGGTTGTTTGGGAGTTTTGCTATGAAAGTTTTGAAGAGTTCTGAATGTCCATTCTTAATCATCCAAAAAAATTCACCAATAAAAGAAATTGAACGCTTGGTTGTTGCAATCGATCAGACGAAAGAAAGTATGCAAATAGTTTCAACAGCTGGTGATATGTCCAAAATAATGAATTGCGAATTGAATGTCATTGCAGAAAAACAAACTGACCCACTTTTAAATTCTAGAATAAAAAACCGCATAGGAATTATTGAAAAAGAATACGAAGAAAGAGGAATTGAGGCAACAATTGAATTTGTTCCTAAGAATGGTAATTATGCCAAGAAAATAATGAAGTACACACGAGAAAAACATGTAGGTCTGATTGCTTTAGCTTATCATACTGAGAGTTTATTCCCAATGTTTGACACCTTTGCACAGAAAATTATTACAAACAAGGATGCATTACCGGTATTGATTGTCAATTCTAAGCTTGCTTCCGCACTTTATTATTAGTAACAATGAAAATCGGAGAATTTAACGAACTGACATTACTCAGATTTACGTCTGTTGGAGCATATCTTGAAGATGAGAACGAAAACGATGTTCTTCTTCCCAATAAGTATCTAACAGATGACATGGAACTTGACCAAAAGGTTAATGTATTCATATACAGAGACTCAGAAGATCGAGTTGTTGCAACTACTGAAATACCCTACATAGAAATGAATGGTTTTGCTTATCTTAAAGTTACTGCTGTAACTCATTTTGGTGCATTTTCAGACTGGGGGTTAGAAAAAGAATTAATGATTCCTTTTAAAGAGCAAAACTTAAAATTAGAAGAAGGAAATTATTACCTCACTCACCTCGCTCTTGATGATAAAACTGATAGAGTTTATGGTTCTACGAAAGTAAATCGATATCTTAAAGAATGTACTGAATTTTTTGAACCCGATGCAGAGGTTGAAATAATGATTTGCGAACACACTGACCTAGGTGTAAAAGTAATTGTCAACGGAAAATACAGCGGATTGGTTTTTAAGAATGACATAAGCAAACCATTAAGACGTGGAAAGAAAATGATTGGTTACGTTGCTAAGGTCAGAGAAGATGGGAAAATCGACATTCGTTTTGATAAAGTTGGAGGAGATAAAATCCTTTCTTCTGCAGATAAATTATTAGAGATTCTCCGAGCTAAAGGCGAGATCCTTTTAACAGATAAAAGTGCACCTGATGACATCAGAGAAACTGTTGGAATGAGCAAGAAAACATTTAAGCAAGCTGTTGGAAAACTATACAGAGACCGCTTAATCAGTTTAGAAAGCGATAAGATCAGTTACTTAAAATAGTTTGTTAAAAAGTAAACATTTCTTTAAATCTTATGGCTTGACGGCGAGATATCTCGACCTTGTCACCACTTTTTAATTCAACTTGCAATCCTCCGTTAAACCAATTTTCAACCTTTTCTATCCAACTTAAATTGATAATAAATTTACGGTTGGCTCTGAAGAAATATTCATTGTCTAATCTTTTTTCAAAACTATTTAAAGAGCGTAAAATGAGAGGTCTGCTTTTTCCAAAATGAACCTTCACGTAGTTGCCATCTGATTCTAACATTCTGACATCTGACAATTGAACAAAATAACATTTCTCTCCATCCTTAATAAAAACTCTATCCTCAGTTGTTAGTTTTTTATCTTTCCGACTTAACGTCTCTTCTGATTCAAAATCATCTTTAGATTTCAGCTTATCAATGGCTTCAATAAGTCTTTCAGGGTCAATAGGCTTAAGTACATAATCTAATGCATTTACCTTAAAAGCCTCTAAAGCAAATTCATCGTAGGCAGTCACAAAAATAACCTCTGGAATATCTTCTAGTTTTTGCAACATCTCAAAACCTGTCATTCCAGGCATCGAGATATCCAAGAAAATAAGATCTGGTTTCAATTCTTTAATTTTCTCAATGCCCTCTTCCCCATTTTGAGCCTCTGCAATGATTTCAATTTCAGAAAATTCATACAGCATAGACTTTAACTCCTCTCTTGCAAGGCGCTCGTCGTCAATAACAATTGTTTTAAATTTTTTCATTTTTGAAATTTCATTTTAGATATTACCATGGTATTCTCTTCACGTAAGGTAAACTCTGCCTTGTCTCCATACTGTAATAACAATCTCTTTTTAATATTCTGAATACCAACTCCTAAGTCAACTACTTTCTTTAACGTTCCTGAATTAGTAACTTGAATATAGACGTAATTTTCATCCTCTTCTGCTGAAACTCTAACCTCTCCTCCATCCTTCAAGTTAGAAATCCCATGCTTAATTGCATTCTCTACCATCATTTGCAAGGTAAAAGGAGGAACTTGAAAAGTTTCTAATCCAGGAGTCAACTCCCACTCTACTTTAAGCCGTTCTTCAAAACGAACCTTTTCCAATTCTAAATAATTCTTTGCTAATTGAAGCTCCCTTTCCAAAGGAACCAAATGTTCTTTCCCTAACTCTAGTGATTGTCGTAGCAGGTTTGACAAAGTTGTAATAGAAATTTTCGCTTTACTAGGTTCGATATCAATCAAGGCACGAATACTGTTTAATGAATTGAATAAAAAATGAGGATTCAACTGAGATCTTAAATTCTTCAATTCACTTTCTCGATTACTTGCTTTTAATTCTAAGTTAGAAACCTCTTGCTTTCTCGACTGCTGAAAGAAGTGAAAAGTAAAATAAATAGCATTCCAGAATAAGACGAGAATCATTGCTGAAAATACATTTACCACAATGTCTGACATTGTAAAACTATTTGGTTCGCCTCCTCCAATGTTTGTTAAAACATCCGACAACATATCAATCATTGAGATAAAGATTGCCGTTAGTAATGAAGAAAAAATCAATCGAGGCAACAGTTTTTGCAACCTCAATTCAAGCCAGCCTAGTTTAACAAAAACTAATCGTTGAATGTGCGTAGAAAAAACCCCTGTAACAATTACAATCAAAATATTCAACATGAATGTGCTCGTGACTCTACCTGGATTATTCGTATAGACAGAAAGTATCACCAAACCACAATAGGCAATCCAACCAAGAAATTGTGCAGGCCAATAAAATTTTTTCGTATCCATTAGTTCAAATCTAACTTAATCTCTTATTTAATCCAATAAAAAATGAT
>DQTF01000011.1 GCA_015662935.1 Crocinitomicaceae bacterium
ATCATAGGAGCTGGGGGTCTTCTGGCAAACGCTTTATTTTTTATACAAACGCTGGAAAAAACACGGTGTAGATCCAAAACCAGGTGTTATTTTCCCTAGATATGAAGCTCCAGAAGGTTTTTCTGCTGCAGAATGCGCTTATCTAGCAAACTCAGGGAGTCCAACAGATACAATGTTTGGTGCAGAAATAATTAACCTTGCAATGAAAGGGTATCTTAAAATGGAGGTAGATAAGGCAGGTCTAATTTTTAAACATAATAAGTACACTTTTACAAAAACAACTCCGAAGAAAGAAGAAAAATCACTGAACGATATTGAAAAGCATTTCTATGAACGTTTTTTCAAAACATCGGAAATGATAACAATTGAAAAAGGTGTTTATAACCCCGGAGTAAAAACAACCAAAGACAAGCTTATCTCTAAAGTAGATAGTAAGCAAGACAACGTTTATTTTGTGAGAAATAAAAAACTAACAGGAAGACCTTTTCTATTTACGTTAATTATAGGTGTTTTAGGACTTATTACTTACAATGTTTACGGAGGTGCTTTTCCTATAATTATAATTGCTGTTGTTCTATCAATAATAATTAATACATTGTTTATTAAATGGATAGAGCAACCAACACGTTTGGGTAGAGAAAAAATGGATGAAATTGAAGGTTTTAGAATGTATATGAAATATGCAGATAAAGAAAGAATCAAATTAATGAACCCTCCAACAATGAGTTTTACACATTTCGAAGAAAATCTTCCTTATGCAATTGCATTAGGTGTTGCTGAAGAATGGGCAGGGAAATTTGATCCAAAAGAAATCGAACAAGGAATGATGCTGATGATGCCTTATTATACAGGAGCAAATTTTGCGAATCTATCTAGTATTGGAGACGATCTCGCAACAACGATTTCTTCAGCAGCAGTTCCTCCTTCAAAAAGTGGTGGAGGAAGCGGTGGTTTTTCTGGAGGAGGAGGTTTCTCTGGAGGAGGTTTTGGCGGTGGCGGCGGTGGTGGCTGGTAATAAAAAAAGCCAATCTTGTTAGGTTGACTTCTTTAAACTTTATAAGGTGCTATTATTGCATAATTTCACCAGCTTCCACTTTTTTCATTTGAGATGCTTGTATTCCCATTTCTTTCATTTTTTTCTCGGCTTGAGTTCCTATAAAAATTTCTTCCGTAGTTTTTCCGTCTTTAATAGTGGTTACTGTCAATGTTTTTTGCCCGTCATGATCTTCTAACTTAACAGACTGACTTTCTTCTTTAAATTCCACGTTTTCTTGAAACTCTTTTAACTTTGCCTCGGCTGCTGCACCTTCAAAAACTTCCTCCGTCACTTTATCTCCATCGGTTGTGATAATTGTCATCACTGTCTTGCCGTTTTCAACCTCAACCTTTATTTCTTTTTGAATTTCTTTGGCCTTCTCTTTTGTTTGAGAAAAGGAAACACTCGCCAATCCAAGAAATAATAAGGTGCTTAAAATTGCTGTTTTCATAATTGATTCATTTACTATTTGTAACACAATAGTACAATCAAAAATCAAACCGTATATTCAAAACATGGTTAAAGTTCGTTAAACAGTTGTTTTATTATTCTTATTTTTAGAATATGAATATTCTTAAATCGAAATTACCTTCAGTTGGAACAACTATTTTTACTATCATGTCGCAACTCGCGAAAGAACATAATGCAATAAACCTTTCTCAAGGGTTTCCGAATTTCCCAGTAGATCCAGTTTTAGTTAATATTCTCAAAAGGAAGTCATCACAAGATGTTCATCAGTATGCACCGATGACAGGTTCTCCAGAACTAATGACACAGGTATCCAAATTAATTTATGATAATTACCAACGTAATATTGAGCCTTCTTCAGAATTACTCATTACAGCCGGAGCAACTCAAGCAATATTTACAACGATTCTTGCACTTATCAGTCCCGGTGATGAGGTTATTATTCTTGACCCGAGTTATGATTGTTACGAACCAGCTGTTATTCTTGCAGGAGGAACACCAATTCACGTACAACTAGGCAATGATTTTTTACCTGATTGGAATAAAATAGAAGACGCTTTCAGTTCTAAGACAAAGATGCTCATTACCAATAACCCGCACAATCCTTCTGGGAGAATGTGGTCTGAGAAAGATATGAGTGAACTAGAATCGATTTTGCTAAAAAATGAAAAAGTAATTCTTTTATCCGATGAAGTGTATGAGTTCATTCACTTTGAAAACAAGCACATCTCCGCTCATTCTTTACCGAGTTTGTTCGATAGGACAATTATCACCTCATCTTTTGGTAAAACTTTTCACATCACCGGCTGGAAAATGGGTTATCTTGTTGCTCCAGAAAACGTAATGATTGAAATTAAAAAGGTGCATCAATTTAATATATTCAGCGTTAACAGTGTTGCTCAATCAGTACTTGCAGAATATTTAAACGTAGCGAAGGTAGATGAGTTAGGTGTTTTTTATCAGCAGAAAAGAGACCTTTTTCGCTCATTGATGCAACCTTCTAGTTTTGAATTACTGCCTTGCGAAGGAACTTATTTTCAAACAGTGAATTACAAGGCGATTTCTCAGCAAAACGATGTTGAGTTTTGTAAAGAATTAGCTATAAAGCACAAAGTTGCGGCAATTCCAATTTCTGTGTTTAACAAAAGTAATTTAGATCAAAAAATCATTCGGTTTTGTTTTGCAAAGAATGATGAGACCTTAATTTCAGCAACAAAAATTCTATGTCAAATTTAACAGTAACCCTTGTAGAAATAGATCAGGTTTGGGAGAATAAACAAGCTAATTTTGACTTGTACATCGATTATTTGAAAGGTGTAGAAACGGATTTAATTCTCCTTCCCGAAATGTTTAACACAGCATTTTCGATGAATGCCGAAGAACTTGCAGAACCTTGGGGTAAAAGTGTGTCTATTCAATGGTTGCAAAAACTTTCTAAAGAAAAATCAGCAGCGATATATACCTCATTAATAATAAAGGAGAATGAAAACTACTATAACAGAGGGGTTTTTGTTTGTCCAAATGGAAGAGTAAAATATTACGACAAACGTAAATCTTTTAGTTTAGCTGGAGAAGATAAAACCTTTACAAAAGGAGAAAAAGAAGTTATAGTTGACTATAAAGGATGGAAATTTCAACTACAAATATGCTACGATCTTCGTTTTCCTGAAATTGTAAGAAATAGAATCAAAAAAGATGGAACACCAGCTTACGATGCCATTTTATACGTTGCCAATTGGCCAGAAAAAAGAATTGAACATTGGAGTATTCTTTTAAAGGCCCGCGCCATTGAAAACCAATGTTATGTGTTGTCAGTCAACAGACTAGGGGTTGATTGTCAGGGGTTAAATTATAATGGTTGTTCTTCTGTTGTTTCAGCAAATGGCATTTTTTTGTCACCAAGAACACCTTCTCAACACTATAACATTTTAAAAGAAGACTTGCATCAAACTAGAACTAAACTTCCTTTTCTCATTGATTGTAATGTATGAATCATTTAGTTAGATTCGTCGTGTTACTTGTTTTCTTCCATAAAAGGTTATATATTTGTTACTAATAAATAATAATAATAATAATAATTATGAAAAAAATTTACTTAAGTGTATTATCGCTAGCAGTAGTTTTTGGAGCAAGCGCTCAAAAATCTCTACCAACGATCACTACAAAAAATGACACGCGTATTGCTACAAGCAAGCCAGTTGTTAGTTTGCCAACGAATCAAGAAAAAGCAACAACTATTTGGTCTGACGACATGACTATAATGGCAAACTGGACTCCAGATAATTCTGCGAATACAGGTGGACAATCTGCTAACTGGGTGTATACTACTGATCCAACAGCTTTTCCAGATGCAGCAAACGGAGTATTAAACCCATTTTTAGCTCCTTCAGCTGGAACAGGATATTGGTATATTGATTCTGATGGAAACAACTTTGCAGATGGTTCTGGAACAAGAATTGATGCAAACTTAACACTTGCTAATTCTGTAGATTTAAGTCTCTATCCAAATGTAATTTTACAGTTTACTTCCAATTACAGATGGTGGCAAGAAGACAGAACAGTTAGTGTTTCAGGAGACAACGGTGCTTCTTGGACTGATTTTAACATCACAGTTACAGGTACAGGTGGTTTTGACAACGGATACTCTCCAGAGCAAAACACGATGAATCCTGAAGTAATTAAAATTAATGTATCTACTGCTGTCGGTGGTAGTTCTCAAGTGTTAGTTCGTTTTAACTACGATGATAACGATTTTTATGGATGGTACTGGGCAGTTGATGAGGTTTCTTTTATAGATCAACCTTTAGATGACGTTCAATTATTATCTGCTTACATCATTGGTGATGGTAATGCTGGAGCTGAGTATGGGAGAACACCAGAGACACAACTTCCATCAGGATGGGTTGTAGGTGCAACTATCTATAACTTTGGTGCAAATGATCAAGCTGCAACGAACGTAGTTGCTGATTTTGGTACTTTTACATCTAACTCTACTGGTTTAGTTGAGTCTGATTCTACTCGTTCTATTGAGAGCGCAGAAACTCTTTCTTTATTAACTATTGGAACTTATACAGGTAACTATACTGTATCTGCTGGCACTGATATGATGGGTGGTGCTGAATTTGGTGATAACACTGGTTCTAGAACTTTTGAAATTACTGCAGGTAAATATTCTTTAGATGGTATCGGAGTTTACCCTTCTGTTACTGGTTCTGTATTAGGAACGAATTCTTTTGATGATGCTGCTACTGTAGGAGTATTTGAAAACAGTGCTGGTTTACCATTGGTAACAATGTATGATATTAAAGCTACTATGCCTGTTAAATCAATTGAAGTAATTTTAGGATCAAACACGACTACTGGTGGTGAGATCGTTGTTGCATTAATTGATACTTCAGTATTTAGAGGAGATGCAGTTACACCTGTATTAATTGAATCTGCAGCGCATTTAATTACAGCTTCGGACACAATGCTAGGTTCAATTGTTATTGACCTACCAGGTATTTATTCTTTGGTTCCAGGTGCATACTACGCAATGGCAACATTGACTGTATATAACGCTCCAACGGAAGTAATTACAATTGCTGATGATGAAACTGTTGCTCAACCGGCATGGAACAGTGCATTTTACTTAAAAGATGCTCAAGGAGCAAACCCTGTTCAATCTTATACAAATGGTGTTGCATTTGGAATTAGATTAATTGCAGATGGAGTTGGTCTTGGAGAAAATTCTCTTAATGGAATTGAGGTTTATCCTAATCCAACAACAGGTAAATTTACTGTAACGAACGAAAACGGTACTGAGAACACTATCGCTATCTTCGATATGTTAGGTAAGAAAGTTTACACAAACACAACTTCATCTAATCAAACAGTTGATTTATCAGCTAACGGAATGGGTGTTTACTTAGTGAAAGTTTCTAACGAAAACGGATCTATCGTAAAAAGAGTTGTTATTAAGTAGTAACTATTTGTTTTCTGATTAAATTCAGAATAACGTATATTATATTAAAACCGAGTAGTTAATTCTACTCGGTTTTTTTATTGACAAAAACTGGAAATACACTAAATTATTTTCAGAAATAAAACCATTTAGTAAACGCTTCACTTCATTGATTCACTGACATTTTACTCCTTGTATATTTAAAAAAAAGAGAGTATATTTGGAACTAATTAACAATTAATCAAAATAACTATGAAAAAAATTTACTTAAGTGCAGTACTACTCGCTGCGATAACCTCGGTTAATGCACAAAAAATGGAGCGATCTCTCGTTGAGGTTGCAAATGAATTAAATACAACAATTATTGCACAATCTACTTCTAGTAATATAGAAAAAGAGCTGGGTGCAGAGATTTATTTGAATGATTTCTCAACACCAGCTGATTGGACGTTGGATAACAATGGACAAACAGGAGCAACTTTCGGTTGGAACATTGATGCAACCGTAGATGGTTGGCCAAATTTTTTAACACCAGGAATCTCTTCGACATCTGGAGGAAACTTTGCTGAATTAGGAAATGGAGACCCAATAGCTGGGACACAAGCATTAAATGTTGATTACAAAATGACATTAGCATCTGCTTTAGATATTCCAAATTTACCAGCAAATACGTCTAATACTGCTGCTGTTCAATTAGAATTCTCTCAGTTTGGAGCACTTTTTAATGACGAGCAATACGTAGAGGTGAGTACTGATGGTACACTTTGGACAAGAGTATATGATAATAATCTAAAAGAAGTTTTATCTAATTCAGGAGGATCAGCTTATGACAATCCGGAAATAGTTACAGTTAATATTACGAATGCAATTGCTGGTAACCCAAACAATGTTTTAAT
>DQTF01000255.1 GCA_015662935.1 Crocinitomicaceae bacterium
CTGTTTCATCGTCTAGAGAAGAGCCGTCTTCATCTTTCGTGCTTATTTCTATCATCATAAAGCGGGTCAATTCTGGCTGATCAATAAAATCATTGAGAACTTCTTCATTATCGGTATCAAAATAATGGTCTAACATTTCAAAGAAGGGTTCTTCGAAAGCCTCGATATCATCTTCTGAAATCACATTCATCAAAACTTGTTCTTGCACGAAAGCTTCTGATATCAAGCAAAAATAATAAATCAACAATCCTTCGAGTTGCTCATTTTTATATTCAAGTGCTGCAGACATTACATATCCTAGTAATGTTTGCTGTGCTAATGCGAAAGTTTCAGATACTCTTTCTAATCCGTCTTCATCTAGATTATCGATTTTATTAATTGCTTTTTCTATGGAGGCTTGTTGAATATGCTTCATTGAGTTTTTTTTGTAAAAGTAAGAAAAAACCAATGCTCTAACGATCTAATGCTCCAAGGCTCCAATTCTCTATTTTTTCTATCTTTACGCGAATTTCAAAACAAACAAATGAAGCTTACATTCAAAATTTTAATCGCGGCATTCTTATTTTCTGCGGTTTCTTATGGACAATCAAAAGAATTAACCCTTGAAGATGCGGTGATGCAACAATACGGAAAATTCTATCCGAAATCACTGACAATGTTTAGCTGGGTACCCAACACGGATTGTTACACTTACTTGGAAGGCTACCAAAAATTAATGAAGGCATCGGAAAGGAATACGGAGGCAAAAGAGATTTTGAATATTCAAGAATTAAATAAAAAATTAGGTGCAGAATTGAGTTGGTTTTCTGGATTTAAATGGAAAGATGAAAATGAATTCTGGGTAAATGACGGATTGAAATTCTACACTTATAATACAGTTGATGAGAAAGGACAACTGATTCATGGACTGGATGAATCGGCAGAGAACCCTACTTTTCATAATGGAACGGAGAATTTAGCATACACTAAAAGGAACAATGTTTACATTCACACTGGCAACAAATTGAAGTTAATCGTTACCGATAATGAGGACAAAAATATTGTTTCAGGACAAGCGATTGCGAGAAGTGAATTTGGAATCACCAATGGTTTGTTTTGGTCGCCAGATGGAAACTCGTTAGCATTCTACCAAAAAGACGAATCGGAAGTTGCAGACTACCCTTTGCTAGATAACACAAAGACTCCAGGAGAGGTGATGTTTATCAAATATCCTATGACAGGACAAAAATCAGAGAAACCAAAGGTTGGAATTTACAACATCGCAACAAAAAAAACAGCGTTCATTTCTCCAAGAGAAGGCGAAGACAATTACTTGACCAACCTCTCGTGGACGCCAGACAATAAATTTGTGGTGATTGCTGAAGTAAATCGCGACCAAGATCATTATTGGTTGAATGTTTTTGATGCGACTACCGGTGCGTTTGTCAGAACTTTGCTCGAAGAAACTAATGATAAATGGGTAGAACCAGAACATGTTGCTTTTTTCCCTTCAAAGACATCAAATAATTTTGTTTGGATTTCGGAGAAAAGTGGATTTAACAACCTTTACTACTACGATTTCAAAGGGAATTTAATTAAGCAGCTGACCAACCATGAATTTGTGGTAAAGAATATCATCGGAGAAAGAAATGGGTTGATTTACTACACAACAACTGGAAAAAACCCACTTGACAATCTTGTTTATGCGGTTGATTTGAAAGGTAAAACAAGAGTTATTACCAAAATTTCAGGAACGCATTCTATAGAAATCACAACAGACGGTAAATTCATCCACGATCACTATTCATCTCATTCTACACCTGGACAAGACGTAATTCTCAATGCAAAAGGCAAGCTAGAAAAAGAATTATTGATGAGTGACAACTTACTTGCCGACTACAAAATCGGAACAGCAGAAATTGGTTCAATTACCGCAGAAGACGGAACTAAATTATACACGCGTTTAATCAAACCAAGCAATTTTGATGCGACAAAAAAGTACCCTGTTTTGGTTTACGTTTACGGCGGTCCTCACGCACAATTGGTAACCAATTCTTGGTTAGACGGAGCCAGTTTATGGATGTATTGGATGGCAGAACAAGGTTATTTGGTCTTCACAATTGACAATAGAGGTTCTGCAGAAAGAGGATTCGCTTTTGAGTCGCAAATTCACAGACAGTGCGGAACGGTAGAAATGGAAGATCAAATTTCGGGCGTTGACTATTTAAAATCACTGCCGTATGTTGATGGAGAAAGATTAGCCGTTCATGGTTGGTCTTACGGGGGATTCATGACGACTTCTTTGATGCTTCGCAACGCAGGCGTTTTCAATGTTGGTGTTGCTGGCGGTCCAGTTACTAACTGGAAATTCTACGAAGCAATGTATGGAGAACGTTACATGGACAGACCTGAGCAAAATCCAAAAGGATATGAAAAAGCATCGCTCATGACACATGCACAAAACTTAGAAGGCGATTTGTTGTTGATTCACGGAACGGTTGATGATGTTGTTGTGATGCAACATAATTTCGCATTGGTGCAACGATTTGTAGAGGTTGGAAAACAAATGGATTTCTTTCCTTACCCGATGCATAAGCATAATGTGAGAGGAGAAGATAGAGTGCATTTGATGACGAAGGTTTTGGAGTATGTGATTCAGAAGAATAAATAAGAGCGTTGGAGCATTAGAAAATGAAAGAAACTCTTTGCTTACGATAATTCATTACAACCCAAACAACTTTGGTTCTACCACATCATACTTTTCAGGAAAATAAACCTTCAATATTGCTGTGTAATAATTATACGGTTTGTGATTTTGACTGACCGACGTCTTTTTATACACTGACTTATTCTCAAAGATACCATTTGCATCACGTGGATTATCAGCTAAAAAAACAGGATCTTCCAAAATTGTTGAATCTTTTAATTCTAACGGATATTCTGGTGGTGGCAACTTAATTACATTCCCAACCTGTGCATAATTAATCTCTTTTCGAGGTTCAGGCATCGTCACCTCACCTAGCTCTTTTTCAATTTGCTTTGTTACCGATTCACCAAATTTCTCAACGGTTCCTTGTAGTTTCTTTTGCAGCAGAATAGTCAAACCCTCTTTCAACATTGCAGATTTATCAAATTCTTTATCCTTGGAAATTAATGCCGTTAAATGCGATCTCCAAAATGAGGAATCATTATACGATAGTGGCATCATTGGAACCATATCAGCAGGATTAATTAATGAATAACTCATTTCTTTCTTGCAGAATTTAGCATTGTACTCTTTAATTAACTCTATATTCCCAATCATAGGTTGAGCAAATGCATACACTTTAAAACTATTCTTTTCACTTAATTTTCTGTTGGGTAAATGCTCAAAATAAGCTCTTGTCAAAAGTGCCAGCGAACCTCCTTGACTGTGTCCTGTGATAATGATATCATAAACCCCCGCATTGTTCAACTTCTTAACTTGTGCAAGAATTTCTTCGTGCAAATACGCTAAACCCAAAGCATAACCGCTATGCACTCCTGCAGCTGTATCATTCGCAAATTTATAATTGAATGTTTTTCCTTTAATCTCAATAGTTCCTTCAGCTGGAATAATTGCAGAATTGATATTCTCCATCCAACTTACTTTTTTATTTGTCGAACCTCTATAATTGATGACACCGATATTCCCTTTCTGATAAATTTGAAACATGTTATCCATTCCAATCACTGGAGAAGTATATCTTTTCTTGTATCCTTTTGGGAGAATCTCTTTATCGTATCCGTATAAATCAATATAGGTATAACTGTTACACAATTGAATCATATCCAATGCTTCTTGAGAATGAAATCCGGGTTGCAAATGAGAAAATGTAGTCTGTGAGAATGAAAAATTAGCGGACAGTAGAACTGCCAAGAGAATTGGGAGAAATTTCATACAGTTTGTTTTTTTGATTTCGGAGATAATATTTAAACGTAATAAATCTTGAATAATTGTTTCCAAGAAGTTTTCCATACTTATATTAGCTGCTAGCGATTGGCTTTTAGCTTGATTTGTGTAAGAACAACAATCAAGCTAAAAGCCAATCGCTAAAGGTTACCCCCACCTACTTCAATTTTTCATTATTCAAATGCCGTGTTGCATCTCGTTTTGTTTTTTTCTCAAAGTTCTTTGCGATTGCATCTTCCAAATTGACTCCTGTTTGATTAGCAAGACAGACCAATACAAAAAGAACATCTGCCAATTCTTCACCCAAGTCTTTGTTTTTATCACTTTCTTTCTCTGATTGTTCGCCATAACGACGCGCCATGATTCGAGCAACCTCACCCACTTCTTCCATGAGCATGGCTGTGTTTGTTAATTCATCAAAATAGCGAACACCGTATTCTTTGATCCAGTTGTCCGTTTTCTCTTGCAGTTGTGTTATTGTCATTTCTCTAGGAATTAAGAAGGCAGAAGGTAAGAATAATTCTAGTAATTAAAGATTAAATCATCTTTCACCTTTTAATTTTCATCTTTCAATTCACCAAATATTTCCTATATTTACTTCATGAGAAAACTATTATTCCTGTATTTCATTTTCATATTCTCTACACTATTCGGACAAGAAAAAGGAACAATTATTCTTACAGAAGATAATCTTGAAACTTCTTTTACGCAACAAATTCTCATTCTAGAAGATAAAACTCATTCTCTAGAAATTAAAGATGTCATCGAGAAACAACCAGGTGATTTCTATCAATTAGACAAGGACCATCCTTCGGTGAAATTCGCAACATCTCGTTTTTGGGTAAAATTCTCCATTGAGAACAACTCAAATGAACGAGAATTCATCCTTGAGACGGCACGGCCGATAACTGATAAAGTTTTTCTCTATAAAACTGAAGACGGAAAGGTTGTCAGAGAATACATCAATGGTGACGATTTTGACTACTCTCAAAAGGATATTCTTCATCGTAAAAACTTATTCCCGTTAACATTAGAAAAAGGAGAATGTCAAAATTTTATCTTAGAATTATCCAGTGGTGGCGAAGGAATTAATATCCCCTTGAAAATTCATGCCGTGCGAGATTTTTACACCGCAGACTACAAAATGCAATTCAGAAATGGCTTCTACTACGGAGTCATGTGTTTGATTATTGTCATTTACTTTTTCTTTTTCTTGCTACTGAAGGACCGAACATTTTTATACTACATTTTGTACGTTTTCTTTCAAGGTTTGTTGCAATTTTCACTAGATGGCTATTCCCATCAGCATTTTTTTACCAATAATGCTTTTCTAGTGAATCGATTCCCTCCTTTTGCAGGAGCAATGGCCATTCTTTTTATGCTTATTTATGTGAATCATTTCTTAGTAATTAAGACAAACTATAAAAAATTATACCTCGCATTTAAGGCTGCAGGAGTATTAATGATTCTCTCTATCATCTTTCTGTTCTTACCCGAAAAATTACATGCACTATCTTACCCAATGATTAACGCGTTTAGCTTGCTAAGCATTCTACTTTCTGTAATTAGTATATTCTATTTACGTTCTAAGAAAGTCAAAGTGGACAACTATTTCACATTGGCGTTTGTGATTTTAATTTCTGGTGCCGTTGTCTTTATTCTCGGAAACTTTGGAGTTATTAAAAATTCTACTATTTCGCTTAACTCGTTAAAAATTAGTTCCATTTTAGAGGTAATTATTTTGAGTATTTCGATGTCGTATAAGTACCGAGAATTGCAAAAAGACAAAGAAGAAGCGCAAGCAATCGTCTTAAAAAACTTGCAAGAACGCAACGCTTTTATGGACGAGCAGAATGTGAAACTCGAACATCAAGTCAAAGAAAGAACGGCAGAAATAAACTTGCAAAAAGAAGAGTTATCAACCATTAACGAAGAAGTTTTTAGCAGTATAAAATACGCTAAACGCATTCAAGAAGCTATTCTCCCATCTGATGAACAAGTAAAAAAATTATTGCCAGAATCCTTCATTCTGAACCGACCAAAAGATGTGGTCAGCGGTGACTTTTATTTCACGGAGAAAACGACCTCAAAAGATGGGCAAGAATACGTTATTTTCGCTGCAGTTGATTGCACAGGTCATGGTGTTCCGGGTGCATTTATGAGCATCGTTGGAAGCAACCTTTTATCGCAAGGAATTCTGGAAAAAAAGATTCATTCTCCCGCAAAGGTTTTGGACTTCTTAAATGAAGGTGTCAACGCAACCTTGAAACAAAACTTAGATAACAACACCGTCCGTGACGGAATGGATATCGCACTTTGCGCGCTTAGCAAAGATTTGAAGCAGCTTTTTTTCGCAGGAGCAAAGAACCCCCTTTATATCATAAGAACATCTGAAAAAGACGCAGGAACACTGACCGAAAAGCAATCCTTGGATGGACTTACTTTGTACGAAATAAAAGGAGACAAACACCCGATTGGTAAATACGCCGATGAGACCTTGCAAGAATTTACCAATCAAACGATTGAATTGCAAAAAGGAGATGTTATTTATGTCTTTTCGGACGGTTATGCCGATCAATTTGGCGGTGAACGCAACAAGAAATTTAATTACCGACGTTTTAGAGAATTATTGATGAAAATTTCTCAATTGGAGATGTCTGAACAACTTGAAACCTTAGAGAAAGAACTTGATAGATGGAAAGGAGATGAAGA
>DQTF01000012.1 GCA_015662935.1 Crocinitomicaceae bacterium
AGCTCCTTTATTTCTTCCCCTTAAACTCTCTGTTGCTCCAAATAAATCAATCGATTCTATATTGGAATATCGGTTAGACAGCTTTTCTATTTTAGAACTGAAATCGTCGATGATTAATTCAATATCGTTAATTTGAATACCAATTTCAAGAATAAAGTTCTCATTGATAGCAAAATAAGCGTACTTTTTTGGTTTGTTTGAATAATTTTCTGTAGCAATACGTTCAACAACAATTTCTTTCTTTAGCCAAACACTATGGAGAAATTCTTTGTAGGTGTCGCCAAATTCAAATAAATTGAGTCCTAAATCTGTTTCTTTAGTTGTGTTAGAAATAATCCCTTTCCGATTGATAATGTAAAGGTCTTCTGAGGTTGGATCCATTCCTATTTTGATACGCAAAGCATCTAAATCGACTTCTTCAAGATTACTGATGTTTAAGCTAGCGATCGAATCATACAATGTGTAAATTCTTTCTTCAATGTCTTTCTCCAAAAGTTGTAAAGACAGATCGTAGTTGTCAACAAAAGCTTTAACTCCTTCTTTGATGTTTTCTTTCTTTTGATGTTCTCGCTGCAAAAGCTGCTCAGAAGAGCGTTTGTAATTAATGCAAGAATTTGCTCCAACAATGAGAACAATGGTTGGGATAATGAACAAAAAGAGTTGAGCTCGTATAGATAATTTCTGAAGCAGTTTTTTCATTCAGCAACAGTTATTAGTAGTATGTTTTAAGGACAATATAAGTATTATTAATTTTAAAATGGTGATATTCAGACATTAATGTTAGCAGTGAGAATTAAGAATATTCTGAAGCGATAAAACAAAAGCTTTTCTTAAATTTGAAAACATGAAAGTAATCTTATCACCTGCAAAGAAAATTGACACAACTAAAGGTTTGAATACGGCAGAATATTCCATTCCGGCATTTATTGATGAAGCCGATTATTTGATTAAAAAATTAAAGAAAAAATCATCGAAATCAATAGGGGAGATGATGCACTTGTCAAAAGATTTGTCAGATCTAAATTATCAGCGCTACCAAGATTGGAAGCCTGATTTTAAACCATCTAAAAATACGTGCTATGTTTCTTCAGCCTTTGATGGAGAAGTATATAGAGGATTGGATGCTTCTTCTTTCACAGCTAAAGAAATAATCATAGCGCAAGAAAAAATTCGAATTCTTTCAGGACTTTATGGGATTTTAAAACCTCTAGATTTAATTCACCCGTATCGATTAGAGATGGGAACAAGATGGGCAGTAACTCCTTCAAAAAGTAATTTGTATAAATTCTGGGGAGCAAAAATTGCAACAGCAATCAATGAAGAGAATAAAGAGGGAATCATTATCAATTTAGCTTCTACCGAATATTTCAAAGCTGTGGACAAGAAAGTTCTTAAAGGAAGAGTAATCACTCCATCATTTAAAGAACTTAAAAACGGGGAATACAAAGTCGTTATGGTTTATGCAAAAAAAGCAAGAGGACTTATGGCACGTTATATCGTTAAAAACAACATCAGCAACCCAGAAGATTTAAAATTGTTCGATATTGATGGTTATCAGTTAGATGCTAACTTATCCGATGGGGATAATTGGGTTTTCACACGTTGAGATGAGCTTTAAATAATGTGAAACTGGATGTGATGTAGAAAGTTGGACACTAGGTTAAGGTATGTATTTAGTGAATATTTCGGTTGACAATGTATTGGAAACAACACAAACTTTGAAGTTATAATAGTGTAAAAATTTTAAAAGATTAAATGCCGAAGCAGAATTTGCTTCGGCATTTTTTTGATTAATATTAAAACCCGCTTGTGTAGTTCGTTCTCGTTCTTCTCTTACCTAATCACATTCACATGCCCTGTCTTAGAATGTCGTTTATCGGTCATTGTTTCTTTGAAATCAATTTTCCAAGTGTAAGTACCATCTTGAACTAACTTTCCATGATATGTACCATCCCATCCGAATGCTGAATCATAACTCTCAAATACAACTTCTCCCCAACGATTGAAAATTGTTAAATGATAATCATAAGGATCATAACCTGATGTAAATACAGGCAAGAATCGTTGATTCAATTCGTCATTGTCTGGAGTAAATGTATTGGGTACATAGAAAATTAACACATCATCGATACTAATAATTCTAGTGATTGTATCGTTGCATCCAAAAGCAGTGTAAGCAATCAAAGTTACTGCATAACTAGCCGGTTCATCTGAAGGGAATGTATGATCAGGATTGGTATTAAAATCTGAAGGTGATCCATCACCAAAGTCCCACGAATATGAATCCGCAGAAGTAGATGTGTTTGTGAAACCTACTTCTGAATCTAATAAATCATTTTCAAACTCATCTGCTTCAAAGTTGGCAATCGCTTGTTCATGAACAGTAATGTAATCAGTATATGTTAAGCTAGCAGCACATCCATTATCATCAATCACATTCAATGTTACATCGTAACTTCCATTGCTTGCATAAATGTGTGATGTTGTATTGCAACCTGTTCCAGTAAAACCGTCTCCATAATCCCAAGAACAGTTCACAGAATTCCCAACAGTTAAATTAGCAAAAACAACCTCTAAGGGTTCACAACCAGAAAGTACATCTCCTGAGAAAAGAACAATTGGATTCGGATTCACTGTTATGGTTACATCATCTGTATTAATACATCCATTTGCATCTGTTGCAGTTACTGTGTATGTAGTTGTTGCTATAGGGGAGAATGGGTTACTGTTAACAACACCATTGTTCCAAGCGATAGCAGCATTGCCAGGATTGACAGCTGTTAGGGTAATATTGTCACCTTCGCAAATAGCAGCATCAACTCCTGCATAAATAGATGGTAGTGGATTAACAACCACCATTGATGATAAGTTAAGGTTTTGCGTACACGTTCCATCATCTACAAGCGAAATTGTCATTGTTTGATTAGTTGTTGCTCCCGGAACTGAAATAATAGAAGTTCCACCGGTTAATACTGTTGTAATATTTCCAACTCCTAAGTTATAAGTTACTGTCGCCCCTACAGTTCCTGTAATAGTAAAGAGTGCGTCTTCTCCAGAACAAATAGGTCCGTTATTTACTACCGAAGCAGTTGGTAATGGATTAACTACCACTGTAGAGGTCAATGCTAACACATCCGAACAAGTTCCATCATCTACTAAAGAGATATTAATTGTTTGATTGGCCGTTGCTCCAGCGACTGTGATAACAGAAGTACCACCAGTAATAACAGTTGTCACGTTTCCTGCGCCAATGTCATAAGTTACTGTTGCGCCAGCAGTTCCTGTAATAGTGAACAACGCATCTTCTCCAGAACAAATAGGACCGTTATTGACAACAGTTGCAGTTGGTAAAGGATTAATACTAACCGTAGAAGTCAATGCTAACATATCCGAACAAGTTCCATCATCTACTAAAGAGATATTCATCGTTTGATTACTTGTTGCTCCAGCGACTGTGATAACAGAAGTTCCACCTGCAAGAACAGTTGTCACATTTCCTGCTCCGATATCATAAGTAACT
>DQTF01000146.1 GCA_015662935.1 Crocinitomicaceae bacterium
CCAGCAATTTTAATCGACCCGTTGGTTGGTTTGAAAATAGTAGAAATCATTCTCAAGGTGGTTGTTTTACCAGCTCCGTTAGGTCCAAGTAGAGAAAAAACTCGACCTGGTTGGCAGGTAAAGTCAATTCCATCTACTGCCGTAGCAATAGAATCTTTTGTGTTTAATTCTTTTCGTTGTTGTTTCGATAAAACAAACTCCTTGCGAAGATTTTGAATTTCAATCATAGCTTCTTTATTTGAAGACTAAAACTAATCAATTATACGATGATATGAGAACATATAATTCCTAATGAATTAAAATCATGGCTGAGTGGTCAACATTCAGTTTTAAAGTTTCGTTTCAAAAGAATTCCCTTAATAATGACTTTTTCTACTGAACGATTTTATATTGAAATAAAGACTTAATTCAATACTACCTAGACTTTGATTTGCTCGTTTAAAATTTGAAACCGTCATGTCGTAAGCAAGGGTTACTGACCAAGTAGATTTTTGAAGGATTGCATTTATTATTAATGCATCTTTGTTTCTGACATAAATACCTAATCCTGCATAAAGCTCATTTAATTTGGAAATACTACTTGTTGATTTTGCATGTTCTATTAATTTAACTTTTGCAGTTGCTCCGATTGCAAAAGAGTTGAATTCACCTTGATTTTGGTACAGTAATTTACTTTCAATATAGCTTCCCCTTCTACCTAGAGGTATTGCAATTGAACTAAAGACAGTTGTTCTGACTGGAAGTTTTGTTCCATTTGATAGGTTTGAAATTAAAGGTTTATTAATATGATACATTGCAATTCCTAGTTGAAAAACATCGATTTTTTGATTCTTATTTTTAATGGAGAAAACAGAGCCAAAACCAGCATCGAATGAATTGATGACTTGTCGATTTAAATTTTCTCCTGAAGGTAAAGTTGGATCATAAAACAATCCATTATGTTGTTGCTCCCAAGTTCCAGACTCTATGTTCTTCTTTATCTGATACAGTCCTAAATTTAATCCAACGCTAAGTTTTGTATGTTTTGTAAACTTGAGATGATAGGTAGGGGAAACAGAAATGGATAAATTAGAAGATTGATTTCCAATTCTTTGTTCGTAAAGTTGTCCTCCTATCGCTAAGTAACTTTTTTTGTCTGTTTTCTTCGGTTGTAAAGAACTAGCTATTGAAACACCGAAAGTTTTAAAAGGTGTTCCTGCTTTACTCCATTGCGACCTGTAATTAACATTAGCTTCTATTTGATTATTAATTGCAGCCAATGCAGGGTTATAAAGTAAACTTATGTTTTGAAGGTTTGAACTATGAAAATCTTGTCCGAATGCCCCTTCTACTAAAAGTAATATGATGAGTAAGCTTTTCATTTTGACAGTATTTATAGTACAACAGTTACAAAACCTGAAAATAAGCGGTTCTCTCCATTAGAAAATTTAATTTTAATGGAATACACGTATTGTTCCGGACTAACGAGCTGTCCATTATACAATCCATTCCAACCTTTTGTTTGGTCGAATGATTCAAAAATTAGTTCTCCCCAAGAATTATAAACTTGTGTTTCAATTTCTTCAATGCATCCTCCGATGACATTCCACGAATCATTGTTCTTATCATCGTTAGGAGAAAACATAGACGGAATAAATACATCAATGCATTTACTGTTATCTCTTATGAATACACTTAAATTAGCAGTGTCAACGCACCCTATGGAATCAAAAGCCATAAGTTGATAATTGGAAGAAACGGGAGTTATTAAAATTGGATTAGGACAAGTTGAACAGTCAAAGTCTGGAGTTGGCAACCATTGGTAAGTTAATTGATAAGCTGAATTTGTTATTGTAACCATTTGAATTACAGCATTTGGATCAACAATCGTATCGTTTGGTGAGATGATGATTTCTAAATCATTAATCACACCTACTTCATAGGAGAATTGAAACTCACAACCTATTGAATCAACTATTATAGCTGAATAACTTCCAGGAGAAAGTTGCTGAATTGTCCATTGGTTTGAGACACCGTTCGAAAATGTAATGTTGTAAGCTGCGTTAGATTCTTCGGGAATAAGGCTGATTGAACCTGTAGAGTCACTACATAGGGAAGGTTTAATCGTTTCGAACACTATTATTGTCGATTCGATTCCAATACTAATAGTATCACTGATAGAACAATTTGCTGAATCTATTACTGTTACAATATACAATCCTGAATCCAATTGAGTTGCAACCGAATCAATAACTGCGAGTCCTTGCCATTCATATGTGTATGGTTGCAATCCACCATTTCCAGAGAATGAAGCATATCCACTTGGTATATTCGAACAGAATGAATTGGCAATACTATCTATTGTAAGAGCTAATGTATTTTTAAATCCAATTTCTATAGAATGATTTTCTATACAACCATCCTGTAAAGTAATTTCAACTTGATGAACACCAGTACTTAAGTATAATGCAGAGTCTGAGGTTAAGGTCATAGAATCAACAGAAATCGTGTAATTCGAAATTAACGAGTCGATTGAAAACAGTATTGCACCGGTTGAATCATTACATGAAGATGGAATCAAAATGGTATCTAGTAAAACACTACTCGGCTCTGTGACTAGAAAAGAGTCAATGTATATACAATTGTTTGTGTCTATTATTTCAACCTGGTATTGGCCTGGAGTCAAATTACTAAGTAAACTTGTTCCGTTAGAAATGGTTGAATTATTGAAGTCAGTCCATTCTATTGAAGTGTTTAATGTATCTGCGTTGCTAATATTGATTATTCCATCATTAACTCCGAAACAGCTGATATCGGTTGTTGTGATTAGGTAATTCATTGATTGATTAATTGTTAAATTCATAGAATCATTATATGAGCAACCGAACGTATCAATTACTTCTATGTAAAACCAACCGTTCAAACTGTCAGAAATATCATATAATGTACTATCAAATTGATTAACGATTAAATTGTTAGGTCCAGTCCAATTAATACTTCCGTTACCTGTAGCTTCAAGAAGATAATCGTCACCAATACAGGCTGTTTCGTTACTGGTAATTGACACAACCGTAAGAGGAGCAACCTGCACGGTAATATAGCTACAACTTGTTGAGTTAGTGACACTTTCTGCTCTTACATAGTAAGTTGTTGTAGTAAATGGGTATACAGATATTGAATCGCCAGTGCCAATTGCTATTGAATTTCCACAGCCACCAGTATA
>DQTF01000172.1 GCA_015662935.1 Crocinitomicaceae bacterium
GGTTGGATATAAACAAATAGGAAATTCCGTGCTTTCTGACGCAAAAGATATTTCTCCAATTTTCGTAACTGTAACTTTCCAAGATTTAGCATCTTCAAGAATTTTTAATTGAATGTCAATTGGGTAAAGCCGTGAGTAAATTATGTGAGGATTTGTACTTGATTGTATTGTTATTCTATCATCATATACAAGAGTTTTTATAATGTCAATAGAATTTTCATATTCAATTTTTAACTTTTCGCTTACTTGTCTTAAAGGCATTCCATTGAAATCACTTGAATTCATAAAGAAGTCATATACTTTATTTTCAATTTGTTTTTTCAAATGATGTTGGTTTTTTCAGCTTGCGTACAACAAGTGCCTATATCAATCTTTAAATTTTCCAATCCAATTCCCCAATCATTAAATCCTCTCAAAATTCAAGTACTTATGCAAACAGCTAGGTATTTCCACACCATTCTCTATTTGATGATTCTCTAACAGCGACGCAACAATTCTCGGCAAAGCCAAAGCAGAACCATTTAAAGTGTGACACAATTGAGATTTCTTATCTGCGTTCTTAAATCTTAATTTCAAACGAGTTGATTGGAAGGTATCGAAACGAGAAACAGAACTCACCTCTAACCATTTTTCTTGTGCGGCAGAATAAACTTCGAAATCGTAAGTCATAGCAGCAGCAAAACCTGTATCTCCTCCACAAAGACGGAGTACTCGGTACTGAAGTCCTAATTTCTCTAATAAAGATTTCACATGTTCCATCATTTCTTCCAAAGCTGCTTCAGAATTATCAGGGTGCTCTACTCGAACTATTTCCACTTTGTCAAATTGATGCAAACGATTTAATCCGCGGACATCTTTCCCATAAGAACCTGCTTCTCTTCTAAAACAAGGTGTATAACCTGTAATTTTTATCGAAAAATCATCGTTTGGGAGAATGACATCTCTATAGATGTTCGTTAAAGGAACCTCTGCTGTTGGAATTAAATACAAATCATCAACTGGCATGTAATACATCTGTCCTTCCTTATCTGGAAGTTGCCCCGTTCCC
Organism: Crocinitomicaceae bacterium; assembly: GCA_015662935.1. Taxonomy (GTDB): domain Bacteria; phylum Bacteroidota; class Bacteroidia; order Flavobacteriales_D; family Crocinitomicaceae; genus UBA4466. Next base: position 1,049 of record DQTF01000172.1, read on the forward strand.
ATTGCCGAGGCTTCGTTCACAACTAATGGTGCTTGATGTTCAATATATCCAGCTTTTTCTGCTTCATCGAGGAAGAAAGCAATCAATGCGCGTTGCAACTTTGCTCCTTTACCAATATACATTGGAAAACCTGCGCCTGTTATTTTTACACCTAATTCAAAATCAATGAGGTTGAACTTATCAGTAATCTCCCAATGAGGCATCGGTTTGAAATCAAAATTAGGAGCTTCTCCAGCTTCAAATATTGTTTCATTATCCAATTCACTTTTTCCAGCTTTCACCAATTGGTTTGGAACATTGGGTAATTGATACATTAACTCCGTAATGTCATTTTGCAAAACATCTACCTTTTCTTTCAGCTCACCTTCTTGAACTTTAAGAACAGATGTTTGTGCTTTTGCTTCGTTGGCTTCTTGTTGTTTTCCTTCTTTAAAAAGAATTCCAATTTGCTTAGAGATTTGATTCATTTTAGAAGCAACCTCTTCTAGTTTTGCTTTTTCAGCACGCCACTCTTCATCTTTAGAAAGTACGTTCTCAACAATTTCAGAAGCATCAAAATGACGTTTCTTTAATCCTTCTATTACACTTTCTTTATCGGTTCTTAAACGCTGAATCTCTAACATTTGGTTTTATTTTTTGGCAAATTTAATTATTCTTTACAAAAAAAGGCGAACTCCGAAGCATCGGAATTCGCCTTTTTTAATAATTGACGTTCTATTTACGCTTCAGCAGTCTCAAATGGGACTACCGATACAAATGAACGATTATTTCTTTTCTTACGGAATTCTACAGTACCATCAGTTAATGCGAACAAAGTATGATCTTTACCCATTCCAACATTTACACCTGGATGATGTTGTGTTCCTCTTTGACGAACGATAATGTTACCAGCAATTGCTGCTTGTCCACCAAAAATTTTCACTCCTAATCGCTTACTTTCTGATTCACGACCATTTTTAGAACTACCTACTCCTTTCTTATGTGCCATTGTCTTAAAATTTTATCTTCGAATAAATCGAAGCGATTAATTACGCTTTAATATCTGTAATCGTAATTGCTGTGAAGCTCTGACGATGTCCATTCTTTTTCTTGTAACCTTTTCTTCTATTCTTTCTGAATACGATTACTTTATCTCCTTTTACGTGTGCTTCTACTTTTGCAGAAACTTTTGCACCTTTTATAGCTGGGGCGCCTAATTGAACCTTACCATCGTTTTCAACAAGAAGAACTTTATCGAAAGATATTTTCTTCCCTTCTTCTGCATCTAAACGGTGGACAAAGATCTTTTGGTCTTTTTGCACTTTAAACTGCTGCCCTGCTATCTCCACTATTGCGTACATATAGCTATTGTTTTTTAATTATTATTAATCCAAAATGGAGGACAAAGATACAGGTTTTAGTTAACAATGCAATGTTAATGAGTGTTTTTTTTAGATACAACCTGCTTTTTTCCTAAATAATTAGCAATAAACACTCCTAGTAGCACAATTCCCATGGCTATAATCTGAATCCATCCTATTTGTTCTCCAAAATACAAACCTATTACAACAGCAACAATCGGAATGAGGTAAGTTACACTTGTCGCAAATAATACAGAGGAAATAGAGATCATTTTATTAAAAATAATTAATGCCATTGCTGTACCTATAACACTAAGAATGGTAATATAAAACAATCCTTCTAATGCAAATTCATTTGTTTTAATTGTTTCAATGACTCCGCTTTTTAAACCAATCAGCAAGCTAGGAAGTAGAATAACAGAGAAAGCCAAAGCAGCTAATTCAATACTCCTGAGGTGAGGTAATTTATACTTAATCGTATTTACACTAATTGCATAACAAAAGGTTGCTCCTACGATTGCAAAAATATGCGACCACTCCCCTTTCACTTCAAAATTCTTCCCTGAAATCATTAACAACACAACACCGACTACCCCGATTACAACGCCTAACGATTGTAACTTATTCAGCCGTTCTTTGAAAACAAAAAAACCAATTGTTAAAGCAAATATTGGTGTAAAGCTATTCATCATACCTGCCAAACCTGAAGAAACACCTGTTTCTGCATAGGTAAATAAATAGGCCGGAAAAAAATTACCACACAAACCAACAACACAGAGAAAGAGAAAAGTTTTGATATCCTTGAGTTTTGACATGGACCTGAATGCAAAAGGCAACAAAACACTTCCTGCAATCACCATTCTTAGTGACGCAACTTCAACATCAGAAAAAATTGGCTGACCAGGAGTAGTAAACATCCCTCTTTTCATTAAAATAAAGGAACTCCCCCAAATCACTGAGAGGGTAATTAAGTACAACCATGCTTTACTTTCTTTTGACATGATGCAAAAATAGTTTAACTTTGATCACTACAAATCAAAAAAAAATATTTTATATTTTATGAAAAATTTACTTTTTACATTATTAGCGATTGCATTTTTAAAAACTAGCTCTGCACAAACTGAACAGTCAACTATTAATTTCAACACGTGCTCTGCTATTGTATCTAATTCTGGGACACTTTTCACAGACCCCGTTAATTTTACAGCAGGATACGAATACCCTAAAGGTTCGGGAAAAACCTTAATATACAGCTCCTCTTTTATGTTCGGAGCTACAGATGTAAATGGTGATACATTATTATCATCAACAACATTTCAACCAGATGTTGAACTATTTAACGGCCCTCATTCAGCTACAAACAATTACCCTACTCAAATATCTATTTGGACAATGGCTAAAAGTGATGTTGACTACCACATCGCCAACTACTCTCAACCAGGATACACATTGACTGCTCGTATTGAATTTTGGCCAGGGAATGGTGACGCTTTATATGGGCAAAACTCTAACCTTGCACCATTTGTTGATGTAAACAACAACAACATTTACGAACCTCTACTTGGTGATTACCCAGACATAAGAGGCGATTTTGCCAAATACATCATCATGAACGACTCTGAAAAAAGCCATACAAACTCAAACACAGCCCCATTAGGAATTGAAGTTCATTTAATGTTCTATCAATATACTAGCTCCGACTACCTCGATAGTACTACTTTTATCAACATGAGGGTTTACAATTACAGTACTAATGACTACACCGACTTTGTTAGCTCAATATTTCTAGATGCTGATATCGGTTACTATGCTGATGATTTTCTTGGGTGTGACTCAACAAAAAACCTAGTATACGGATACAACGGTGATGCATTCGACGAAAATAATGGAGGAGGTATTGGATACGGAGCAACGCCTGCTTGTCTTGGTATAGTTTCTCTAAATCAAGACATTTCATCGTTCCTTACCTATTCTGGTGGCTCATTTTTTCCATACTCAATACCAAGCACAAAGTCAGGCATATGGAATGTGATGCATGGAAAATGGCAAGACGGAACACCAATTTACTATGGAGGCACTGGGACCGCAGGATCAACAGGCGTTACCTCAACGCCTACCAACTTTCAATACAGCGGAAACCCTAACTCACCTGGAGAATGGTCTGAAATTAACGTAAACAACCCTCCTGGGGATAGACGTGCAATTTTAAGTATTAAAGAAGCTAATTTACCAGCCGGGGGAAGTCAATGCTATGATTTTGCTGTCATTGCAAATATGCAAAGCGACAATCTTACAAACGTTCAAAACATTTACAACATATCCGATCAGGTTCAAAGTTTTTATGACAATCAAAATTTTAATTGCAACCAAGTAACAGTTGGAATTGAAGAAAACGAATTAAATACTTTTCAAGTATATCCTAACCCAAACGAAGGAGTTCTCAATATCAAAAATAGAATGACTACCAATGAGATAAAAATAACAATCACTGATATCTCAGGTAGGACTGTTTATCAAAAACAACTTGACAACAAGCCAATTATCTCTCTTGGTTTTAACCAACAGCCTGGCTCTTATTTCATTACAATCACATCAAACAATGATAGCGCCACAAAAAGCATCATTTTGAAGTAACAATTACAACCTCTTAATAAATTAAGCCTCAGAAATTTCTGAGGTTTTTTTTGTGTCGAAAGTTTTAATAGCAACAATAAGTTTTCAACAACAAAAATCATTCTTACCACTTTTTACCACTATAAAATTATTTGCTAAAGCCCTTTATTATTGATACTTTTACAAAAAGAAGTGTAACCTTTTGTTATTAACAACGTCTATACTTATCAACAATATGAAATCTAGTGGTAAAAAGTGGTAAATATCTACTATTTTTACAACTATTAAAATCGTTATGGCAGGATTAGTAGGTGAATTTGAAGTTAAACTGGACGCTAAAGGGCGTTTCATGTTTCCTTCCGGGTTGCGGAAGCAACTTCCGCCTGCGTGTCAACGAGATTTCATGTTGAATAAAGGTTTTGAGGACTGCTTAACACTGTTCCCTCTTACAGATTGGGAAAAAATCAGTAAAAAGCTTTCTAAAATGAACTTATTCAAACCAAAAAACAGAATGTTCTACCGTCTATTTCATCAAGGAGCCAAGTTGGTTAACCTTGATAAGGCGGGAAGAGCATTGATTCCAGTCAGTCACATGGAACGTGTTGGTTTGAAGCAAGAAGCAATGTTAATTGCTTACAATGACAGAATTGAAATCTGGGACAAGTCTAAGTACTTCGAAATGATCGAAGGCTCCATGGCGGATTTTGCTGATTTAGCAGATGAAGTAATGGGGGACTTGGAAAATGGAGAATAATCACAACTATCACGTACCAGTATTATTGCAAGATTGCATCAATGCATTAGATATTGACCCAAATGGAACTTACATTGATGTAACTTTTGGTGGAGGAGGTCATTCTCAAGAGATTTTTAAACTTCTATCAGAGAAAGGACAGCTTATTTCTTTTGACCAAGACAAAGATGCGGAGAAGAACGCGTGGGAAGCATCCAACTTTCATTTTGTTGCAGCAAATTTTGAACATATCAGCAACCACTTAAGAATGCTTGGGATTAAACAGGTCGATGGGATTCTTGCAGATCTAGGAGTGTCATCTCACCAATTTGATGAGATTTCGAGAGGATTCTCTTTTAGAGGAGATGCTAAATTAGATATGCGAATGAATCAAAATGCAGAGTTGTCGGCTGCGGATTTAATCAATAATTATGAAGAAGCAGAATTAGTTCGTGTTTTTAGCAGTTATGGAGAGGTTAAGAACTCTCGAAAACTCGCATCGACAATTATTGCTGCAAGACTTAATAGAAAAATAAAGACTACTGGAGAATTCACTGCGATTATAGAACATTGCGCTCCGAAATACAAAGAACATAAATACTTCGCGCAAGTTTTTCAGTCCATTCGAATTGAAGTAAACAGCGAAATGAGAGCATTGGAATCCTTCTTAACTCAATGCGAGAAAATAATTAAACCGGGCGGACGACTGGTTGTCATGTCCTACCATTCTTTAGAAGATAGACTTGTTAAAAATTACATGAAACGAGGTTCTCTTTCTGGAGAAATAACCAAAGATTTTTTTGGAAATGTATTGAAACCATTTACAGAGGTCGTGAGAAAACCAATCATTCCCAGCGAAGAAGAAATAGAGCGTAACAACAGAGCGCGTAGTGCAAAATTAAGAATAGCAGAGCGAAATGGAGAATGAATTCATCGATAGAGCAATGCAAGATGCAAAGGAAACCGAAGCAAAAAAAGCGAAGGCGAAAAAAGCATCCAAAAAGGTTTCTTCAATAAAGAAGAGCAAAGGACCGAGCACTTTCGTGCAGATTCTCAATGGCGATTTTCTAACAAAAGAGTTTATGCTGAAGAATTTAAACTTCATTTTCTTCATCATGCTCCTTCTGCTCTTAATAGTTGGGAAAGGATACTACGGTAAGAAACTTTCTGCTGATGTGCAGAGAACACAAAAAGAACTAGATGAAGCAACATCCGACTACTTTGAAGCCAAAGCATCTCTAGAAGAAAAAACAAGAAGAACAGAGTTGGTTGAAAAATTAGAAAATACAGGCTTGAAAGAAACAGTAAATCCAACAAAGGTGATTAGAGTGAAAAAGGAAGAGGCTGAATAGTTAAGGAATTAAGGAAGATAGAGATTAAAATGACAACAGAAAAAAAAGACATATACCTAAGAGCATACCTGATTTATTTCGGGTTTGTCATCTTGATGTTGGTTGTTTTTATTAAAACAATTAGCATTCAATTTGGCAATGGCACAACCGTATATTCATCTTCTAATGAGTCCGGTGAAAAAATGCCGACAAGAATCACCAAACGAACTCCTCGTCGTGGTCAAATTTTAGACGCCAACTACACACCTCTTGTTACCTCTGTTTCTTTTTACGATATCCACATGGACCCAACTGTTATCAAGGAGAAACTATTCAACGAAGATATTTCTAATCTTTGCTCCGAACTGGCTGAACTCTTTCCAAACAAAACAGCGAGAGAATACGAAGTTTACATTAAGAAAGGTCGAGCTGAAAAAAAAAGATACCTCCTATTAAAAAAGAAGGCATCAAACATTGAACGCAAGAAATTGCACCAAATGCCAATTTTCAAAGAGGGTAGATTTAAAGGCGGACTCATTGATAATGAAGAAACAATTATTAGAAAAAGACCTCACGGAGAATTAATGAAAAGAACCTTAGGCTATGTTCGCCAAAGAGACGGAAAGGTTTCTAAGGTTGGAATAGAGGGTGCATACAACGAATACCTAAAAGGTGAAGAAGGAGAACAAATCGAGCAGAAAATTTCTACTGGCTGGAAGAAAATTGGACCTATCACAAAAGAAGCGGTGGAAGGTGCTAGCATTATCACTACCATCGATAAAGGAATTCAAGAAGTTGCTCATTCAGAATTACTTAGACAACTTAAAAATCAATCGGCAAAAAATGGATGCGTCATCGTAATGGATGTAAAAACGGGCTATATTAAAGCAATCGTTAACCTTAAACGCGACAGCAAAGGGAATTACCATGAAGCATACAACCAGGCAATCGGAACAAAAGAAGTTCCTGGTTCAACCTTTAAATTAGCGTCATTAATGGCCTTATTAGAAGATGGAAAAGTTAAACTTTCTGACATCGTTAACGCAAAAGGTGTTTACAAATTCTACGATGCTAAGCTAGAAGATTCTCACCATGGAGGTTACGGAATGATAACTGTGCAGCAAGCATTTGAAAAGTCATCTAATGTATTCTCACAGATTGTGAATGATGCTTACAAAAGAGAACCTCAAACGTATATCAATAGACTCAAGAGCTTTGGACTTGCTGACAGTTTAGGTATCTCTTTAAAAGGAGAACCGCGTCCAACACTCTATGAACCAGGGATGAACAATTGGTCTGGTATCTCTCTGCCTTGGATGGCAATTGGCTACGAAGTACAACAAACACCTCTGCAAACTTTAACATTTTACAATGCAGTTGCTAATAACGGAACATTAGTTCGTCCACAATTTGTAAAAGAAATCATTCGAGAAAATGAGGTGATAGAAACTTTCCCTCCTTTTATTATCAAAGACAAAATTTGTTCTGAAAAAACAATTTCAGACCTCAAAATCTGTCTAGAAGGTGTAGTAAAAAGAGGAACGGGTTCTGCTTTAAAATCTGCATTTTTCGACATCGCAGGAAAAACAGGAACAGCTCTTGTTTTAAATGATAACAGAAGATACGGAGCACCTGGAGAAAAGAAATACCAAGCTTCATTCTGCGGATATTTTCCAGCGCAAGATCCTATTTATTCTTGTATCGTTGTTGTTTCTGCTCCCAATCGAGATATCTACGGAGCAACAGTTTCAGGAACGGTATTTACAGCCATTGCCAACAAAGTATATGCATCCAGTTTGCAATACCACAAAGCTGTGAACGCTAGTAAGGAAGTGAAGAAAAAATTACCTGTTTCCAAAGATGGTAACCGTTACGACCTTCTTTCTATTTACAGAATGCTGAACATCCCTTTCTCTTCAACCACCGATGCAGAATGGATCAAAACGGACAGCAGAGGGACAAAGGTAAAAACAAGTAAAATCAGCATTCAAAAAGAAACGGTTCCCGATGTGAGAGGTATGGTTGCAAAAGACGCTATTTACTTATTAGAGAATGCAGGGTTAGCTGTTAAGATAAAAGGTTTTGGTCATGTGACAAAGCAGTCCATCGCACCCAAAACAGCCATCGAATACGGAAAACGAATAGAAATCATTTTAGAATAGAATGCAAAAATTAAAGGATATATTATACGGAGTGAGCATCCTTACGGTGAAAGGTTCTACGCATCAATTGGTCAACCATTTGACATTTGACTCAAGAACGGCAAAAGAGAATTCTGTTTTCTTTGCAATTATTGGTTCGGTAAACGATGGACACGATTACATCCAGCAAGTGATTGCAGCGGGTTGTAAAGTCCTGATTGTTTCCAAAGAAATTGAAGCACCAAAAGATTGTCAAGTAATTCAAGTTGAAAACACCAACAACGCATTGGCAATTGTTGCGAGCAACTTCTACGGAGAACCTTCCAAAGGTTTAAAATTAATTGGAATCACCGGAACGAACGGTAAAACGACTATCGCTACCCTATTGTATCAATTGTTCAGTAAAATGGGCTTCCAAACAGGGTTGATTTCTACGGTAGTCAATAAAATTTGTGATAAAGATATTCCTTCTACACACACAACACCAGACCCAATCAGGCTGAACGCATTATTCAGAGACATGGTGGAAGAAGGTTGTTCTCATTGCTTTATGGAGGTCAGTTCTCACGCAATTCACCAAGACAGAATAGCAGGTTTGCATTTTAACGGGGGTGTTTTCACCAACATTACTCACGATCATTTAGATTATCACAAGACCTTTAAAGAATACATCAATGTCAAGAAAGCATTCTTCGATATTCTTCCAAAAAATGCATTTGTCCTTACGAATTCTGACGATAAAAACGGAATGGTGATGGTCCAAAATACTGCTGCGAAAATCAAAACTTATTCTCTCAAATCGATGAGTGATTACAAGGTAAAAGTCTTAGAGAATGAATTTTCCGGCTTGGTTTTAAGCCTTAATAATCAAGAATTATGGACGAAACTCATTGGCGATTTTAACGCATATAATTTACTCGCTGTTTTTGGAGTTACGCAAGAATTAGAAATCGATGCTATGGATGCTCTTACCGTTATAAGTCAACTGGAGTCAGTCGATGGGCGATTCGAATACATTCGCAGTGATTCTGGAATTACCGCAATTATCGACTATGCGCACACGCCTGATGCACTCGATAATGTCTTGCATACCATCGAGAATATTCGCACCAAAAACGAGACTGTTTTTACGATTGTTGGTTGTGGTGGAGATAGAGATAAAACGAAACGTCCTGAGATGGCATCCATTGCTTGTAAACTTTCTGACAAGGTAATCCTCACCTCTGACAACCCTCGTTCGGAAAATCCAAATGAAATTATCGAAGAAATGATGACAGGTGTAGATGGTGTGCATTTTAAAAAGACACTTTCTATTGTTGACAGAGAACAAGCAATAAAAACGGCAGTAGCAATGGCAGAAAAAGACGATATCATTCTCATTGCTGGAAAAGGTCACGAAAAATACCAAGAAATTAAAGGTGTTCGTCACGATTTTGACGACATGGCAACAGTAAAAGAACTATTCATTAAACTCAATAAATAATGCTCACATACTTATTCAATTACCTCAACGAAATGAACTTCCCAGGAGCGGGATTGTTCGAATACATCTCTTTCAGAGCGGCAATGGCAATGATTACCTCATTGATTATCTCCATTGTTTTTGGAAAGAAAATTATTCGTATTCTGCAGAAGCAACAGATTGGAGAAACCGTTCGTGACCTTGGTTTAGAAGGACAGTTAGCAAAGACTGGAACACCAACTATGGGAGGATTAATCATCCTCGCAGCGATTATGATTCCGACTTTGTTGTTTGCAAAACTAGATAACATCTACATCATCACCATGCTTGTTGCAACCGTTTGGTTGGGTGCAATTGGTTTTATCGATGATTACATCAAGGTGTTTAAGAAAAATAAAAAAGGACTCGCTGGAAAGTTTAAAGTGATCGGTCAAATCGGCGTAGGAATCATCGTTGGTAGCATGTTGTATTTCCACAGTGACGTTCAAGTTCATAAAAAAGTAGATGCATCTTATGTTCTCTCCGCAGACGAAGAAGTCGTTACGCATTTACACACTGGTTTAGCAACCGATGACAATTCTAAGTGGATTAAAACCGACGATATGACAACCACCATTCCTTTTATTAAAGGGAATGAGTTTAATTACAACTGGATACTCGGAGAAGCAGGTAAAAATTGGGGATGGCTGCTTTTCATTCCGATAGTAATTTTCATAGTGATTGCTGTTTCAAACGGAGCCAACATGACCGATGGTTTAGATGGACTTGCAACCGGAACTTCTGCAATTGTCGGTATTGCTTTGGCGGTTCTTGCTTATGTCAGTTCCAACGTGAAGTTTGCCGATTATTTAGATGTCATGTACATACCAATGGCGGAAGAACTCGTGATTTTTATTGCTGCATTTGTCGGTGCTTGCATCGGGTTTTTATGGTTCAACTCCTTCCCTGCTCAAGTTTTCATGGGAGACACAGGTAGTCTCGCATTGGGCGGTATCATTGCCGTATTTGCGATTGCAATCAGAAAAGAGTTGCTCATTCCTGTGCTTTGCGGTGTGTTTTTAATGGAGAATTTATCCGTCATCATGCAAGTCGGATGGTTCAAAATAACCAAGCGGCGGTATGGCGAGGGTCGAAGAATATTTCTCATGGCACCACTACATCATCACTATCAAAAGAAAGGAATGCACGAAGCAAAAATCGTTGCGCGTTTCTGGATTGTTGCGGTGCTTCTTGCAGTCATCACAATTGTAACATTGAAAGTTAGATAATTGATTAAAAAAGGTCAAAATATCGCCATTTTAGGTGCCGGAGAAAGCGGTATCGGAACAGCAATTCTTGCACAAAAAGAAGGATGGAACGTCTTTGTTTCTGACTTCGGGAAAATCGGTGCGGAGTATAAAACTGCGCTCGATAAATTGGTCGTTGACTGGGAAGAAGGAACGCATACCATGGAGCGTATTCTCAAAGCAGATTTAGTAGTGAAGTCACCGGGAATTCCAGACAACGCAAAAAACATTCTCGCCATCAAAGAGAAGGGAATCAAGGTCATTTCTGAAATTGAATTTGCAGGATACTACAACACCGCAAAAACAATTTGCATCACTGGAAGTAATGGAAAAACAACGACAACACTTTTAACACACCACCTACTCAAAAACGCAGGAATCAATGTTGGATTAGCAGGAAACATCGGAGAAAGTTTCGCCAAACAAGTGGCAAGAGAAAATTACGATTGGTATGTATTAGAACTCAGTTCTTTCCAATTAGACGGCATGTTCGACTTCAAAGCGGATATCGCGATGTTGCTCAATATCACACCTGATCATTTGGACAGATATGAGAATGACATGCAGAAATACACAGAATCGAAATTCCGAATTCTGCAAAACCAAACAGCAGATAATTGGACAATCTACAATTACGACGACCCAATTATTCGCAAAGAATTAGAAAAAAGAAATTTGCTTTCGAAAGTAGTTCCATTCTCGATGAATGAAGAACTTGAACAAGGCGGTTTTATCAATAAACAAGAACAAATAACAATTAATATAAACAACAAACAACAGTTCACTATGTCAATCCACGATTTAGCACTTAAGGGTAAACACAACGCCCAAAATTCATTAGCATCAGGTATTGCTTCTCGAATTTTAGAGATTAGAAAAGAATCAGTTAGAGAAAGCTTAACTGACTTCGTTAATGTAGAACACCGATTAGAATTCGTTGCAAAGGTGCACGGAATCGAGTTCATTAACGACTCAAAAGCAACCAACGTTAACTCAACTTGGTTCGCCTTAGAGAGCATGGACAAACCTTGCGTTTGGATAGTTGGCGGTGTCGATAAAGGAAACGATTACTCTGAGTTAACCAACCTAGTTACCGACAAAGTAAAGGCAATCATTTGCTTAGGAAAAGACAATGGAAAAATCATTGAAGCATTCCAAAATGAAGTTGAAACAATCGTTGAAGCAAGCTCTGCATTAGAAGCGGTTGCTTACGGATATCGATTAGCAAAGAAGGATGAAACAGTTTTACTTTCCCCTGCTTGTGCAAGTTTTGATCTCTTTGAGAATTACGAAGAAAGAGGAAACGAATTTAAGAAAGCCGTAAGATCTCTATAATGAGTCAAAAAGTTTCAAAACATACCGTAGAGGAGCAATTACTGCAATCGAGAAAAGAAGGTTTGCAAGATGCATTGCAAGTCAACTCGATGCGTGCTCACGGAAAGGTTCTTGGAATGGATACATTCTCATGGATCAACCCTCAATTGGATGCATTAACATCTGCTTTAGCTTCATTTCCATTCGACATTGTTTGGGCAGGCAGTCATGAACAAATTGTGAAGTGTTTAAGCATGCAACCAGAACTGGCAACTTCAATCGAAACAATAATTGTGCACGATAAAGCCATTCTCAACCTTGAAAAAGAAACATTGAACAAGGTTAAAAACATCGTTTGTTTAGAAGGAACTAAACATGCCTTAGAGTTAATCAAAGCAATGAAGAAAGAAAAATGTGCGCTTTTATTCTCAACTATGGGGACAAATGCAAAGAATGATAAAGAAGAATTTGAACAGTTTATTTCACTTTTCTAAAAGATGCAAGATTTACTAAAACATTTAAAAGGAGACAAAGTCATTTGGGTAATTACACTCATAATGCTGGCATTTTCTTTGGTCAGCGTTTACAGTTTCGTTGATATTTTAGTAAAAACGGAAGGAGGAACTCCTTTCAAATACTTGTTCAAACACGCTATTTACATCGGGCTAAGTTTCGGAGCAATGTATTGGGTTCATTTAAAAGATCCTAAATATTTCTCCCAACTTTCTAAATTCGCCTTTTATTTAGCAATCGCACTGTTGATCTTTACTTTATTCTTCGGAACGAAAGTAAACGATGCAGGTCGTTGGGTGAGAATCCCTTTTGTTGGATTGACATTTCAATCTTCTGACTTTGCAAAATTAGCGATGATTATTTACGTTTCTCGTCTACTCGTTAAAAAGAAAAAACTACTCGATAATTGGAAAGAAGGCTTTTGGCCAGTTGTTATCCCGATACTTGTTATTTGTGGATTGATATTTAAGGATAACTTCTCGACAGCAGTCATTTTATTTGGCATCGGATTGACTATTCTTTTCTTAGGTAAGGTTCCTATCATGAAAATCCTTAGCCTCATTGGAGGAGGAATTGCATTGCTTTTATTTGTGGTATTAATTCACAAAGCTTTACCAGAAATGAATCTTCTGCCTCGTTATGAAACTTGGGAGAATCGAATTTTAAACAGAATAGACGACGATAAAAATGTCATTGCGAATGCACAATCAATGAATGCGAACTTGGCAATTTACAATGGAAGAATTACAAGCGACAATTTTGGAGTCGTTGGTCAAGGAATTGGACAAGGACAGTTAAAAGGATATTTACCTGAAGCTTACGCCGATTTTTATTACGCCAGTTTTGTAGAAGAAATGGGACCATTTTGGTCCTTCATTTTAATTCTACTTTACCTCATTTTACTATTCAGAATCATGCGAATTGGACTTGCTGCAGATAATTTATTTGACACCTACGTGACCATTGGAATTGGAATATTATTATTAAGTCAAGCGAGTGTGAACATGCTCGTCTGTACAGGAATATTTCCAGTAACAGGACAGAATATGCCATTGTTAGCAATGGGAGGATCGGCAATGATTACAACCTGTTTTGCGCTAGGAATCGTACAAGCGATTGCGTATAAACAGGAGAAGAAAAAAGGACGAAGTGAAATAGTGGATAATGAATAATGAATAATGAATATAAAAAGAGCAATAATATCAGGTGGCGGAACAGGAGGACATATCTTTCCTGCGATTGCGATTGCCGATGAAATAAAACGTCGTAATCCAGCTGTTGAAATTCTTTTCGTTGGTGCAGAAGGCAAAATGGAGATGGAAAAAGTTCCAGAAGCGGGGTATGAAATCAAAGGATTGCAAATAGCCGGTTTCAAAAGAAAATTAGCATTGTCCAACTTCGCATTGCCTTTCAAAATCATAAAAAGTTTATTGAAGGCGAGAAAAATCATCAAAGAATTCAAACCACAGGTTGCTGTTGGTGTTGGTGGTTATGCAAGTGGTCCCACCTTAAAAATGACAACAATGCTTAAAGTTCCATCTATGGTACGAGAGCAAAATTCTTTCCCTGGGAAAACCAATAAAATTCTCTCGAAAAGTGTCCAGAAAATTTGCGTTGCATATGACGGTTTAGAAAAATTCTTCCCTGAAGATAAAATTGTCCTAACTGGAAATCCAACTCGCAAGAGCATGGTCGAAATTGAAGGAAAAGAAAAAGACGGTTATGAATTTTACGGATTAGATGCCAATAAAAAAACAATCTTAATAATAGGAGGAAGTTTAGGGGCAAGAACATTAAACGAAAGTGTCATTAATCAATTAGAAGAATTAAAAAGTTCTGGAATAAATGTTCTTTGGCAATGCGGTAAATTATACAACGATAAATTAACGGAAGAATTAAAAGACATTGAAATGGGCGCTGTGAAAATGGTACAGTTCATTCATAGAATGGACTTAGCTTATGCAATCGCAAATCTTGTTGTTTCAAGAGCTGGAGCCATTTCTGTCTCAGAATTATGCCTAGTCAAAAAACCAACAATTTTAGTTCCTTCTCCAAACGTTTCTGAAGATCATCAGACAAAGAATGCAATGGCATTAGTTAACAAAAACGCAGCTATCCTTGTGAAAGACGTAGATGCAAAAGAACAACTAATTCAAGAAGCTTTGAACCTACTTAAGAATGAGGACAAATGCACTGAGCTATCAAAAAACATTGCTGAATTAGGAAAGCCAAATGCTACACAAGAAATTGTAAATGAATTAGAATCTTTGATAAAGTGAAAGCGAACACGTCACATATCTCACAATTTAACCGCGCCTATTTCATAGGAATTGGCGGAATTGGTATGTCTGCACTCGCCAGGTATTTTAACAACCTTGGTTGGCAAGTTGCGGGATATGATAAAACACAAACTCCGTTAACCAACAAATTGCAAGAAGAAGGGATTGACATTCATTTTGAAGATTTTGGTCCTTCTATTCCTGCGCATTTTCAGGATACAACCAAAACATTGGTAATTTACACACCTGCGATTCCTCAAAACCTAGGAGAATTGTTACATGTACAACACAAACAATTCGCATTGCATAAGCGAGCAGAAGTCCTTGGAATGATTACTCGAAATTCAAAAGCATTAGGTGTTGCAGGAACGCATGGAAAAACAACAACAAGCACTATGTTGGCACACATTCTTGACTCTTCAGAATTAAAGTGCAACGCTTTCTTGGGTGGAATTGCTACTAATTTTCAATCAAATTTTGTAAGCTCTAAAACAAGTGAATTCACGGTGATTGAAGCCGATGAGTTTGATCGTTCTTTCTTACAATTAAACCCATTTGCATCTATTGTAACCTCAACAGATGCTGATCATTTAGATATTTACGGAAATGAGAATGAATTTTTGGAAAGCTTCCAAGCTTACGTAGATTTAATTGCAGAAGAAGGATTCTTAATCAAGCAAATAAACGCCAATGTAAACGGCAAAAATGTCCTCACTTATGGAATTGATTGCGAAGCAGATTTCGTCGGCTCCAATTTACACTTCTCAGAAGGTAAATTTCTCTTTGATGTCCAAACACCAGTATCTAAATGGGAGGAAGTAGAACTTGGTATCCCTGGTATTCACAATGCAGAAAATGCCATTGCTTGCATCGCAATGTCAATTCAACTAGGACTTCCAGAAGACACTATAAGAATGGCTTTACAAAAATTTTTAGGAGTAAAACGCAGATTCGAGTACCACATTAAAACAGACAACCTCGTTTACATCGATGATTACGCACACCATCCAACTGAACTTGAAGCATTAATTTCTTCCATTGAACTGTTGTACCCAAATAAAAAAATAACAGGAATTTTTCAACCCCACCTATTCACACGAACAAGAGATTTTTTTGATGGTTTCGCAACACAATTAAGTCGTTTAGATGATGTTGTTTTATTGCCTATTTATCCTGCAAGAGAAGAACCCATCTCGGGAATAACTAGTGATGCACTACTAGAAAAATTGACCTCAAGAAACAAACAATTACTTTCTCCTAAAGAAGCTGTGAAATATTGCTCAGTTAACGATTCTGAAGTTTATTTAACCATTGGAGCAGGTGATATTGATCGAATCATAGAACCGTTGAAAAAGATGTTGAGGAATTAGAAAACTAGAGTTTAAGACTCCAAGCTATTAAGACTGTAAAATCTTCAACTACAGTCTTAATAACTTAAAGTCTTTCTCCCTTTAAATCATAATAAAATGAAAAAATGGATTAAAATATCTCTTTGGACTCTATTTATAATAGGGCTTCTTGTGTTGGCTTTCTTCATCAAAGAAACATTGGATAAAAAACCTTTGCCAAAACCCAATATTACCATTCCATCGGATGGAGATAACACATTTATCACGAATGACGAGTTACAAAAAAAACTAGAACGTAAAGGGTTTTACTTCGATACCCAAAAGCGTTCAGAGTTAGAAATTGAAGAAATCGAAAATTATATTTCTAGCATATCCCAAGTTAAGACCGTCGATGTTTTTCAAAAGATGAATGGAGAATGGAACATCAATGTTGAGTTAAGAAAACCCATTGCAAGAATATACAACACAGCCAAAGAAAATTTTTACCTAGACGAGGACGGTTATACATTCTTAACTACTCCAACTCACACCTCTAGAACATTGATTTTTACTGGAGAAATTGACGATAGACAAAATTCAATTTCAGCACCTGAAATTATTAACAATGATTCCTTGATAAGTATTCGGAAACTAGATGATATCTATCGAATTTCACGTTATGTTTGTAATGATCCATTATTCCATTCTCTAATAGGACAAATTCACTTACAAAAGAATGGCGATTTTATACTGGTTCCGCTGGTGGGGGATCAACAAATTATATTTGGAACTGCTCATTCTGAAGAGGAAGTGCAGGGAAAATTTAAAAAACTTAGAATTTTTTACAACGAGGCGATGCCTTTTGAAGGGTGGGACACCTATTCAGAAATCAACCTCAAGTTTGAAGATCAAATAGTTTGCAAGAAAAAAGACGAGAATGAGTAAGATAATTGTAGGATTAGATATTGGAACAACAAAGATTGCTTGTTTTGTTGGTAGTAAAAATGAACATGGGAAGATTGAAATTCTTTCTATGGGCAAAACTGAGTCTTTGGGTGTTATGCGCGGAATTGTTTCTAACATCGACAAAACAATTCGTTCAATTGAAGGAGCAGTTAAAGAAGCAGAAGAGAGAATTGATGGCACACTCAAAATTGACACTGTCAATGTTGGAATTGCAGGTCAACATATCAAAAGCATTCAACATCGAGGTATTTTAACAAGAGACAATCTCGAGAACGAAATTTCTCAAAAAGACATCGATCGCTTGATTGAAGATATGTACAAATTGGCGATGCCTCCAGGAGAAAAAATTATCACAGTACTTCCGCAAGAATACATCATTGATAATGAACAAGGGATCAAAGATCCTATTGGAATGTCCGGTGTTCGATTAGAAGCAAATTTTCACATTATTACTGGAAACATTGGTGCTTCAATGAACATTCATAAATGTGTTGAAAGATCAGGCTTAACTGTTAAGAACATTATTCTCGAGCCAATTGCATCTGCAGACGCAGTGTTAACTGAAGAAGAAAAAGAAGCAGGTGTTGTTTTGGTTGACATCGGAGGTGGAACAACAGATGTTGCAATTTTCCATGAAGGGATTATCCGTCATACTGCTGTCATTCCATTTGGTGGAAACGCAATTACAGAAGATATTAAAGAAGGTTGCACCATCATGAAGCGAAACGCTGAGAAGGTGAAACAACAATTTGGTTCTGCAATCGCAAGTGAAACGCAAGAGAATGTTGTTGTGGCAATTCCAGGGCTTCCAGGAAGACCCGCAAAAGAAATTACTCTTCGGAATTTAGCGAGCATCATTCAAGCGAGAATGGAAGAAATCATTGAAATGGTTCATTTTGAAATCAAAAACTCTGGTTTCGAGAAGAAGTTGATTGGAGGAATTGTTGTTACGGGAGGTGGATCACAATTGGACCACATTACGCAACTGTTTGAATATGTAACAGGGATGGATGCTCGATTGGGTTACCCAACTGAACATTTAGCAAACACCAATAACGAAATAATTAAAAGCCCAATGTACGCAACAGGTATTGGTCTTGTTTTGAAAGGGTTTGAAGACCTAGAAAAAGTAGCAAGCCCAGAACCAGAAGCAGCAAGTGCAGGATCTGTAAAGACGCATTCTGAGAAAACAAGAGGTTCATTCTTTGAAAAAATTGTCAAGAAAGGAATTGGATGGTTTGACGAAGTGGAAGACGAAGAGCAAGAAAAATAAAGTAGAAAGAATAATGTAGGGAATGGTCGTGACCTTCCTGAAATTATTTAAAGAATAAAAATTAAACCCAGCTAAAATTAGCTGACCGCTAAAATAAAAATTATGGAATTTGAAATTCA
>DQTF01000122.1 GCA_015662935.1 Crocinitomicaceae bacterium
AATGCGTTCTACCTAAAAGCAACTGTGATATTACACAAGGATAATTTCCAATTAACTATAGTTAAGCACAATCAATTAGAATATTATTCATTCTTCGATTATCAAAACCACGAAGATGTACTTTATCATTTACTTTTTGCTTTGCAACAGAAAGAAATGACTGACGAAAGTGGAACATTGGAAATTGTAAAAGCACTAGGTTGCGAACAACAAACCATCGATTCCATTCAAGAAGGTTTAAAAAGGATCAAAGATTTGAATCAATTAAAATTATCACTCCCAGAATATTTTATTCCTAAATCACAACTACTTTGCGTATAATTCGAGGTAAATACAAAACGAGATACTATAAAGTTCCCAAAAGCTTTCCTTCTCGACCAACAACAGATTTTGCCAAAGAAGGATTGTTCAATATTTTGGAGCATCAATACATGGGCAACGACATGGAGGTCTTGGATCTGTGCGCAGGAACGGGAAACATATCTATAGAATTTCTTTCGAGAGAATGTGGAACGGTTGTCGCGGTAGATAATAATTACAATTGCATACGATACATCAAGTCGATGGGTGCGAAATTTGATTGCAATGATAAATTATCTGCCGTTAAATCTGATGTTTTGAAATTCTTAAATAAATCTGAAAAGCAATTTGATTTAATTTTTGCAGACCCTCCGTACGCATATAAGCACCACGCAGAAATAGCAGAAATAGTATTTCAAAAAAATAAGCTGAAAGAAGATGGCGTTCTGATTATAGAACATGGAAAAGAAACTTCGCTCGAAAATATAACTCATTTCCAATTTATGCGTACATATGGTAACGTACATTTTAGTTTTTTCGAATTAATAGAAGAATCATGAGTAAAAAAACAGGTTTATTTCCAGGGTCTTTTGATCCTTTTACAAAAGGTCACGAAGCAGTTATAGTTAAAAGTTTAGATCTTTTTGATGAGGTTGTGATTGGAATTGGAGTCAACAGCTCTAAAAAATACATGTTTAGCCTAGAAAAACGCATTGCTCACATCAATGCACTTTTCGAGAATGAAGACAAGATTTCTGTTAAACAGTTCCAAACCTTAACGGTCAATTTTTGCAAAGAAGTTGGAGCGTCTCATATCATTCGAGGGTTGAGAGATTCTAAAGATTTTCAGTATGAGAAATCAATTGCGCACATGAATCGCGACATTTCTGGCATTGAAACAGTATTCTTTTTGACTGAACAAAAATATTCTGCCATTAATTCTTCTATTATCAGAGAAATTCACAAAAACAATGGACCAATAGACAGTTTTGTAACGAAGCCGCATTTACTCGTTTAATAGTTGTGGTATAATTAATGTACTACCTCGTTCTCAAACAAAGACTAAAGTTAAATTAATGATGCGCTTACCTTATTTTCTTATTGCATTTTTGTTCACCTCGTTTTCTTTTGGTCAAGTCACCATAAAAGGAATTGCGCCTAGCTATACTGAAGAAACAATTGAGGCCTATAAAATTCAAGACTTTTTCAGTGAGAAAAAAAAAATAATAGCATCTAGTACAGTAGAAAAAGATTCTTCTTTTACGCTTTACTTTAATTCTGGCATTACGCAGAAAATCATTCTTAAAAGCAAAAACAACACAGGCTATCTTTTGATTCAGCCGAATGGTAATTACTCTATTTTCTTTCCAGAGAAAGACAAGTTTTCTCCAAATCGCGCAAACGGAAATCAAGTTGAAATTGCTTTCTATGATCTGGATTCAACCGACATCAACTACAAGGTTTTGGGTTTTCAAAGGTGGGTAGATCACTTTTTAGGCAATAATTACCACAAGAAAAGTTTAGCCAGTAATGAATTTGCAGAAAGCTTAGACCGTTTTAAAGAAAGAGTTGAGAAAGCGTACAAAGATGACACAAGTACTTATTTCAAAACATACGTAAAATTCACCATTGCTGGACTGGATAATATTCCAAATAAAGCAGAGAGAAATCGATACGAGAAACATGACTTTTACATTAAAAATAGTCCCGTATCGTATCACAACGAAACGTATATGTTGTATATCAAAGATTTTTATCAGAAATTAATGCCACGACTTTCTACCAAAACAAACCAAGCAGTTTATGACGGTATTTTAAAAAGCAGTCCTACATTAATTATGAAAGCGCTGAATACAGAATACACGCTAATCAACCTTCGGATTAGAGAATTGATTATGATTCAAGCGTTGTCAGAAGTTTACAATTCAGACGATTATCCACAAACGAATATTCTGACAATATTGGACAGTCTATCTAACAAGTGTTTATTTAAGGCAAATACCATTATTGCGAAAAATATTAAAGCTCGATTGACAGAATTAGTTCCTGCAGGAGAAGCACCAGATTTTGTACTGTTAAGAGAAGGAGAACCTGCAAAAACTTTATTTAACTTCAAGAATAAATTCGTTTACTTGCATTTCTTCGACCCAGCTAATTCAGATGCGGTAAAAGAACTTCCACTATTGGTTGACTTGCAGAATAAATACGGAAATCACATTCAATTTATTACGGTTTATAAGCCAAAGAAAGAATATTCTCCATCAGAAATGGACGCTATTGAGTCTATCACATGGGATGCTTACGCGGTAAAAGAATCTAATTCTATTTGGAAAAATTATCAAATATCCTCTTTTCCGCAATACACTTTAATTGATGCGGCTGGATATATTGTTGCAAGTCCAGCGCTTGGTCCGACTCCAAATGGACAGTACGAAACAATTGACAAGACTTTTTTCTACATCAACAAAGCGATGGACGGAGAACGTTAAGCAACTGCGACATCAAAAAGATAACCTATAAATGCAGTTGCAGCCAACGCGGCAATTCCCCAAAAAGCAACTCGATAAATTCCTTTCCAAATATTTGCTCCACCAACGTAAGCAGCTAATCCTCCTAGGATAGCTAAAAATATAATGGATGCAATAGACACCAATGGAATAATCAATTCTAAAGTTGATAAGTAAGCAATGATAACTGGAAGTCCTGCCCCAACTGTAAATGAGATTGCTGAATAAACAGCCGCTTGGATTGGGTTTGCTTCCGTTAACTCTGTGATGTGCAATTCATCTCTTGCATGCGCACCAAAAGCATCGTGTTTCATTAATTCATCCGCTACTTGATACGCCAATTTCTCACTTAATCCTCTATCTTGATAGATCTTAGTTAATTCTAATTTTTCTCCTTCAAAATCCTCTTCAAGCTCTTTTCTTTCTCTTTCTAAATCGGCTTTTTCAATATCCGACTGAGAGCTTACAGACACATATTCTCCTGCAGCCATTGACATTGCTCCCGCAACCAATCCTGCTACTGCTGCAATCATTATCGCCGATTGACTTGCTCCTGCAGCTGCTACCCCAACAATTAAACTTGCTGTTGAAACAATTCC
>DQTF01000267.1 GCA_015662935.1 Crocinitomicaceae bacterium
AGATATTCGATAAGCCAATTGAATTTAAGCATTTAATTCCAAAGCTAAAGTTCATTAGAAATAAGAGTAGGTGGAGTCTTTATTTTAGAGGGAAAGCCATGAAAAACATTTCTGAAGAAGACTTTAAGCTAATCTTAGGAGGGGAAATTTCTTGACTCTCCAGCGTGAAAAATTTTTCAAGGTAAAAGAAAAAGTTCTTGGTCAATTTTTTACACCACCAGAAGTAGCTGAGTTTATAGTTTCCTTTGCCTTAGTTCA
Source organism: Crocinitomicaceae bacterium (assembly GCA_015662935.1). Lineage (GTDB taxonomy): Bacteria > Bacteroidota > Bacteroidia > Flavobacteriales_D > Crocinitomicaceae > UBA4466. The sequence goes on from DQTF01000267.1 coordinate 259, forward strand.
TCTTGATAAGGCTGAAAGAGCTATAGATCCAGCATGTGGTGAAGGTGTTTTCTTATCAGCTTTGTTAAAGCATGGGTTTAAGGAAGTCTGGGGAGTAGATATAGACCCTAATGTGCTTAATAGAATGTCGGAGAGCATTAAAGAAAGAGCGAAAATAATAATAGGAGACGCTCTTATTCGTTCTCCTACCCTATCACAAGTGTTCGTTTTACCTGAAAATTATTTCGATTTAGCGGTGGGTAATCCGCCGTTTAGTGCTAAATACGGAAGAATCTCGGATTATAGATTAAAGCAATATAAAATTTCTAAAAATAAAAGATCTGAAGCTATTGAAGTTTTATTCTTAGAACGTTTCATATCACTTGTTAGACCTGGTGGAGTTGTTGGAATAATAATTCCTGATGGTATATTGATAAACAAGAATTATGAATATGTTAGAAAATTCATTCTTAACTTTAATATTATTGCGATTATTTCTTTGCCGAGAGGTTTGTTCAATTCTAACTTAAGAGTAACATCGAAAACAAGTATTTTATTCCTGAAAAAGGAGAGAAACAAAGGTAATGATGTTTTTATGTTTGAAATAAGCTCTATAGATGATCTTCCTAAAGTTATAGAAGCTTATGAAATGAAAGAAGGTCTTTGGGTTAAACCTAATTCGGATTGTCTTCATCCAAAATGTTGGAAGAAACCAAATATCCAGTTTAAAAGTGGATTAGAAGTCCAACCACTCGAAAAATTAATTATTGAAATGAAAACTGGAAGGACAGAATACGGTTCTAAACGAAGATTTACTAATAAAGGGTTGAGATTTATATCTGCTAAGGTAGTTACACCCTATGGTTTGGACTTCAAGAGAGATGAAAAATTTGTTGAACCTAACAGCCTAATGGATAAAAAATCGGCTCATGTTAAGCCAGATGATGTTTTATTTGTCAGAGTTGGAGTCGGCTGTGCTGGAAGAACAGTGGTAGTGGTGGATGAAAATGATACAGGTGTAGCTGATGACTGGATATATATTATAAGAGTTGATAAAAATAAAATTTTGCCACATTATCTGGCTATCTTCCTTCAAACAAGATTTGGTAAAGAGCAGTTAGAGAGTATAAAAAGAGGAGTTGGAACAGTCACGATTCCCCAATTTAAGTTAAAAAAAGTTTTAATCCCTATTCCTCCAAAGGATTTCCAAGAGAAAATCAGAGAGTTATATATTAGAATGGTTAGTCTAACCAGAGCCGGGGAATACGATACTGCCAAAGAACTGTTTGAAAAGATGAAAAGAATGGTTGAAGATTTTCTGGCTCAAGATTGAGTAATTTTCTCTATAATCTTTATCATGTCATTTCTATGATCCTTAGATGCTATTAAAAACGCTTTAAGAAGACCTAAGATGTGCTCTTTTTTTGGAGTCCATACAACTCTTTCTCTTGGATTTGCACGTCTCCCTACAAGATTCTTAGGTTCAACCTTATCAATAGGTATGTAAATATAAACCATGGCTTGATATCCAACCGCCCTCTGTTTATGTCTAAGCACTATGTCAATATAGTGTCCGTCATCAAATTCATATCGAAGTATTGGTGTTTTCTCGTAAAGAACTTTAAATTTGTGGTAATCTTTTCCAGTCTCTTCTCGAGATATTTTATAGAGTTCTTCAAAGGTTTTAGTATTTTCAAATTCTTTCTTTACTTCATTAATATCGTCTTTCTTAACAATACCATTTTTGTAGGCCAAAGCTAAAATTTCACCAAATTCGCTTAGCTTTTTAACTTCTCCGTAGGATATCTGCCATTCAATATAATCATCCTCGCATAGCTTTACTTGTCTTGTCGCAACAGGTTCAAGTCCTTTTCTTTTCACTCGAACCTTGGATGTGGGTGATGTTATCGGCAATTTGCATTTAACAGTATTTTCCGACTCATCCCAGAAAACTGAAATGTCTCCTGTCATCATTTTCGAAACCTTCTCATAAATTAATTACTTTAAATTAATTACTCAAGCTCAACGGTAGTCCTAGGACTACTGTCCCGATCAGTCTATACAACATCTGCTTTACTATTTTTAAATTTTGTCACTTTTATCTAAATTCTTACTTCCGGAAGTAGTGTATCCATTCTTATCCTACTGGAGATGGGATTGAAGACTCTTCACAGCTTGAAAGCTTTGACGACTATGACCTTTTAAATATGGCTCTTCATTGGGCTCTAAATACAAGATTTTGGACTAACAGCAAAGAATTACAGCTCCCACCAGAGAAAAAAGAACCTTCAG
>DQTF01000155.1 GCA_015662935.1 Crocinitomicaceae bacterium
TTAATTATTCTTTAAAGCATCCAAACTTTGAAAAAATCTTAACCAAGAAAGAAGCAAAAATTTTAATTTTTCTTTGCAAACATTTAAACAATGTCACTGCGCGAGAGTTAATTCTGAATGGTGTCTGGGGGCAAAATGATTATTTTGTAGGCAGAAGTCTAGATGTTTTCATCACTAAATTGAGAAAGTATTTGAAAGAAGATGAAAATATTCAATTGGTAAATGTGCATGGAATTGGTTTTAAATTAGAAGTACTCAATTAATGAAAATATACATTCTTCATCTCGAAACAGCTACAAAAGTTTGCTCCGTTGCTTTATCAGAGAATGGGCAGTTGATGGCTCTCAAAGAAATAGAAGAGGACGGCTATTCTCATGGAGAGAATCTCAACCTTTTTATTCAAGATGTTTGTAACGAAGCCCAAATTAAGTTGAAAGATTTAAACGCTGTATCTTTGGCGTCTGGTCCTGGATCATACACTGGGTTAAGGATAGGTGCTGCAACAGCAAAAAGTTTGTGCTACGCATTAGATATTCCGCTGATTGCAATTGATGCGTTAACTTCTTTAAAAGAATTAGCAAAAGAAAAATATTCAACCACCAATCTTTGTGCTGTAATTGACGCTCGAAGAATGGAGGTGTATAATGCATTTTTCAATTCAGAAGGAAAACAAATCAAGGAAATTTCAGCAGATATTATTGATGAGAATTCTTACGAAGAATACACGCCGTTCGTTTGTTTTGGTGATGGAGCTGATAAATTAAAAGAAGTATGGAAAGATAAGGATTGCACCATTGATGCATCCATCAAATCGTCTGCAAAAGGACAAGTTAAAATTGCGTACAACAAGTTGGTCAATAAAGATTTTGAAGATGTTGCTTATTGGGAACCGTTCTATTTAAAGGACTTTATTGCAGGAAAGAAAAAGAAATGAAAAAACCACCAATGAGTATTGGTGGTTTTTGTTTGAGAAATATAACTAACTAAAACATAACCAATATATGAAGATGATACTTCACTATTTTTCTCTAACTCTATTAATTTCCATGTATCTGTTTTTGCAATTTAGTATGATCTAGATCTTTGGCTGGATACTTTTGATACAAGTAATGAGCAACTAAGGTCAATTCTTCTTTTGTAATATTTTCTTTTTGTGTAGGCATAACTCCAAAACGTTTTATGGCTCCTTTTTCGCAAAACGATTTCTCAGCGGAAGGATTGTGTGCATAGTCAACTATAAAGTCAATTACTTTTTGCTTTTTATTTTCTGGTTCTGCCTTTATACCATCATTGACATGAAACATAACGCCCATTATTGGTGGAGCCAACATTGATTTTCTATCTTCTTGAGATTTGGGAGGTGAGGTTCTATGACATTTCGTACAGACTTTCGTGAACAATTTTTCTCCTTGCTGAATTTCTTCAGCTGTAAATTCAGCGACCTTGATATTCTCATTTTTTGAAGAGCAAGAATTTAAGAAGAACATTGCTCCAAGAGCAAGAGATGCAATCCAAGTAGTTTTATTTTTCATATTATTATTCTTTAATAATCGTTTTCTGACTGCTTGATGTTAAGCCGTTTATTGAGAGAATGTATTCTCCTTTTGAGAATTCTTTCATATTTAAATCAATTTTCTTTAATCCTATTTGAGTATCAAGAGCAATTGTTTTTAACTCCTGTCCTTTCATGTTGTACAGAGTTAAAGTATGAGGAGTGTTATCTGGGATAAATAATTCTATTCTCAAAACGTCTGTTGTTGGATTCGGATAAACACTCATGTTAAAAACATTCTCTCCAGTTAAAGGAACCTCATGTAAACCAACAGTCGATTTATTAATGAACACCTTAAAAATTTGGTTGCTTGCAGAGCTTTGTGTTCCGTCATTGATAAAGAAAATATTATCTAGAGTACTCTCTATTCCACCATAGATATAGCCAACAAGTGTTTTGTTAAATGGAATGTTGTTAATACGCAATATCTCTTCATCGATATAATAATTAGTATCGTAAATAGGGATGAATTCTGCACCAGTACCTAAAAGAGCCGGCATTTCAATGTTCAACTTTACTTCTTGCATGCTTCCGTCCGATAAACGAGTCACTCGACTAATTGTTTTGACAAAAGGAACGTTATCATCTTGAATTAAATTATTAGCAGCATCTAACGTGTATTGACTTAATCCGCCATAAAAAACAGTGTGCATTGCATTGTTGGTATTGTCATATACAGGCATTTTAGCACTATGATATTGACTTAAATACTGCGTAAAACTACTGTTTAATGTATGACCTGTTGGCAGAACATCCACAGGATTCAAATAGGGTAAATCATTTGGGTCAAAAACTCCAGCCCAAACTGTAAATCCTTTGTCTCCATTAGGGAAAATCTGTGGCGACATATTGTAATCTCGACGGTGCAAGTTTGCAACATCATGGAATGTAGTAAAGTTCGTTATGGATAGTGTTGTTCCATCATCTATGATCTTAAACATTCTTACTTCGTCAGTATATTGCTGTATAAATCCAGGTCCTTGATTAGGCCCCATTGGGTTATACCTTCCTTCAAAGTATTGTCCTCCTGCTAAATAAAAAGTTGAATCTAAATAACCAAGTTGTCCTCCTGTCACTGCGAAAGTTGAGTCGGTGATTTGTCTAAAAAATGGAGTAATACTATTACCATTTATCACAGCGTTTGCTAAGCTATCCACATTTATTGCCGTTAAGTTGGCAAAAGTTTCATGGTCTGCTAAAGTTGTACTATATCCATAACCTCCCATTACATATAAGGTGTTTCCTCGTTGGTAGAATTGTTGATTGGTCGATTGCAATTGCTCAAAAAGTCCAGATGAAAGTGAGCTTAAACTAGCACTCCATGTTTGGTTGTTGACGGGGTCGATAACAAAAACATCTTTATTATTACTGCTTTCTAAAAATGCCGCGAAAGGTTGTCTTTGATGCAATCCATCAATTCTTCCACCAATGATAAGCCATTTATCATCGTTAGTTTTTCCCCACGAATACGAGTGAATACTCGGTGCTCCTGCAATTGTTACAGGTTCAATTTCTATGTTGAATTCTTCTTGTCCTAAGGCTGTACTCACTCCTGCTCCAATTAGCAAAGCAATGAGAATAATGTTCGTTTTTTTCATGAATTGTATTTATTTTTTTCCGCATCCTCCACTTTCCGTTGCAAGGATGGCGTTGTATTCTGTTTGTGATATATACTGAGGTTGGTATTGATAACCTAACTCTGATAATCGAGCACTGAATGCGCGCATGTGATTTTCAGAACCACAATCTAACTTATCGTAGGTGTTCAAGATATCTTTTCTCTCAGCTCGATTAATAAATGCACGGATATCAAATAGGTCAACATCTTCAATTGTTGCACCAACTTTTAATGCTTCAATTAGCGAAGAGTCAGATTGCACAATTAATTGATTGTATAAGGTTTGTAATTCTACATTGTTAAACGCTCCTCTTTCATTTGAAGCAGGGTCTGGCAAGTCATACGTGTCTAATAGCTTGAGCATCTTATCCATGTGCTTTTGTTCTGCTTTTGAGATATTCAAGAAAACATCATCTTGGTAGAGGTCGTATAAAAACAAGTAAACGTCTCTGGCAAGTTTCTCTTCTTCTCGTAAATAGTTAAGGTCAGTAATTTCTTCTGAAGTTAATTTCCGACTTTTATCACAAGAGCTAAATATTAAGACTATTGAACTACTTAAAAGAAGACTGATAATGAGTGTTTTATATTTTTTCATAGCAAATAAATTATAGGATTACGTTTTAAGCGGTAATCACAGTGCCAAGTTAGTAATTACTAATTCATAGTTATGTAACATTAGTTGCATTAATCTGCTCGTAAATCTATTTTTAATGAAATCAAGTTAAATCCCTCTTCTTTTACTCAATTTATAGTAAGTTTGATTTTTATGAAGTTACAAGAGGAAATTAAAAATAACAACCGTCCGTTTATCATTGCTGGACCATGCAGTGCCGAATCGGAAGAACAGATTCTATCTGTCTGCCAAGAGATCGCAAACAATCATTCTGCGCAAATGCTTCGTGCAGGTATTTGGAAACCTCGTACTCGACCAGGTAGTTTTGAAGGTATTGGAGAACGTGCATTGGAATGGATCGTAAATGCTGGGAAAGAAACGAATCTCCCCACAACAATCGAAGTTGCAAATGCTTCCCATGTTAATCTCGCCTTAAAGGCTGGAGTTAGTTCTCTGTGGATTGGTGCTAGAACGACCGTGAATCCTTTTGCTGTTCAAGAAATTGCAGACGCTTTGAGAGGAGTGGATATTCCTATTCTAATTAAAAACCCAGTGAATCCAGACTTGAGTTTGTGGATGGGGGCTTTTGAACGTTTTGAGAAAATAGGATTGACTGATTTGACAGCAATTCATCGTGGATTCTCTGTGTATAAACATCGTAAATACCGCAATGTTCCAAGTTGGGAAATACCGATAGCATTGAAAGAAAACCGTCCTGAGACACCAATTTTATGCGATCCTAGTCACATCACCGGCAATAGAGAATTACTCTTTGAAGTCAGCCAAAAAGCAATGGATCTGAATTTTGATGGACTAATGATTGAAACACATCCAGATCCGGATAATGCTTGGTCGGATGCAGCGCAACAAATAACACCTGCTCGATTAAAGGAAATTCTTAACACTATTGTTTTGCGTTCTCATACTGTTTCTCAAGATATCGCGACCATAATCAATGAGGTAAGAGAAAAAGTCAATAATGTAGATGATAGACTTTTTGAATTGTTAATGGAGAGAATGGAATTTAGTAACACCGTAGGACAACTAAAAAGAGAAAATAACATCACCATTCTGCAACAAGAACATTGGACTAAGGTTATTAAAACTCGATTAGATTTGGCAGAGGATTACCAATTGTCAGAAAAGTTCATTCGAAGTTTTATGGATGCGATACATCAAGAATCTATTCGTCACCAAACTGCTGTGATGAATCCTAAAAAGTCAGATGAGTAGCGTTAAGGTTGCACAAACAAAGCTGAATGGTGAGATAAACATCCCTCCGTCAAAAAGTGATGCTCAACGCGCAATTATTTGTGCAGCATTATGTTCAGGGATTAGTGTTATTCATAATGTAGGAGAGAGTAATGATGTCAAATCAATGCTTCTAAATGTTCAGTTGATGGGAGCAACTGTGGATGTTCTTCACGATAAAATACAAATCAAAGGTGTCAACATTTTGAATGAAAAATTGACATTGAATGTAGGGGAAAGTGGTTTAGGATTGCGACTACTAGCGAGTGTTCTTTCTGTTTTTGAAGGAGAACAAATAATTCAAGGAGAAGGTTCCATCTTAAACAGAGATCAATCTTTTTTTAAAGAATATTTTTCTCAAAATGGAGTAGTGGTAGATTCTGAGAATGATAAATTACCCATTACTTTTTCAGGAAAATTGAAAGGAGGGGAATTGAGAGTAGATGGCAGTCAATCGTCACAATACATCTCGGGGCTTTTAATGGCTTTGCCTCTTTTGGAGAATGATACAATTCTAACCGTCGAAAATTCTACCAGTACGCCATACATTGATATGACTATAGATACACTCGCTTCTTTCGGAATAGAAATTAGCAATGAGAATTATTCAAAATACGTTATTAAAGGAAATCAATCCTATAGTGCTGCGACTTATTTTGTAGAAAGTGATTGGAGCAGTTCTAGTTACTGGCTAGTGGCTGCTGCAATCTCTCATAAAGTGAAAATTAGAGGGTTGAATAGCTTGAACAAGCAGGCCGACAGAGCAATGATTGAAGTGTTGAGTTTGGCAAATTGCGAAGTTGAATGGGAGAATGATGCATTAACCGTTAATGGCGATTTACGAACAGCCTTTGAATTTGACGCGACTAATTGCCCAGATTTATTTCCTGCTTTGGTGACTTTGGCGACTTTTTGTAACGGTACTTCTGTAATTAAAGGCGTTGCAAGGTTAGCAAACAAAGAAAGTAATCGAGCGCTTGTTTTACAAGAAGAATTTGGAAAAATAGGTATTCATGTTGAGTTGTTAGCTGATGAAATGTTCATTCATGGAGGAGTAGAATTACATGCTGCAGAAGTCGATGCGCACAATGACCATCGTATTGCAATGTGCTTAGCAATCGCAGCAACCAAAATACCAGGAGGATTAACAATCAATGGCAAAGATACTGTAAACAAGAGTTATCCTGAGTTTTGGGAAGATTTATCTGAATTAAGTGATTAATAAATGTAACCATGGAATTAAGAGTCGTTATGGTTTCAAATAAATTCTTCACTTATGAAACTCATTTCAACAACATTTTATCTAGCAATTTGCCTGTCTATTTTTTCATTCTCAGCCAATAAAAAACCATCTAAAAAAAGAGCGTTAAAAACACTGAATAGCTTTTGTTCATACATTCCTTCAGGAAATGCAGTTGTCGAAAGTGACACTTTCTCTGTACAATCTTTTTATATGAGTAAAGGAGAAATTACGAATCTTCAGTACCAAGAATTTCTATTCGATTTAAAGAAAAAAGGAATGTTGAATAAATTAGCCATTGCAAACATCGATAGTACTGGATGGAATTCTCCACTTGCGATTAATAGTAAGTACGTTGAGTTTTATCATAGACATCCAGCTTATAACAATTATCCAGTCGTAAATGTATCCAAGAAAGGGGCAGAATTATATTGTGAATGGTTGTCAGAAAAGTATGATACATTATCTAACGGAGAACTAAAAATTACTTTTCGATTGCCTCAACATGCAGAATGGATAAGAGCAGCAAGAGGAGATCACCATGAGCAACGCTATTCTTGGAGCGGGTTGTATCTGAGAAATGAAAAAGGCATTTTTCTTGCAAATTTTGCAAAGATAGGTGTAGAATCAATCCATTACAATCAAGAAGATAAAAAATACGAAGTAATGAACATTTCCATCGATGGATTTGCAGGTTCACCTTTAAAAACAGTTGATGTGACTGCTCCTGCAGAATCATATTGGCCAAATGAGTTTGGTATTTATAACTTAAACGGAAATGTTGCCGAAATGATTGCCGATAAAAACACTGTTGTTGGTGGAGGTTGGAAAAGTCCTGGTTTTGATATTAGAAATGATGCGCAACAAGAATATCAAGGACCAAGTACCAATGTTGGATTCCGTATAGTTGCTAGTTATGTAGAATAGTTACTTGAAACTTGCGTATTTCGCAAATTGATTTATTGTACTTGCTGTTTTTCGTTTCGATACTCGCTGACTTCAATGTAAATTTGAGGTATGAAAGCAACACTTACAATAGCAATTATGAGCATCGTGTTTTATTCAACTGCACAGGATATTATTTATACAACATATTACAAGTCTGGTTTAGTTTCTAAAGATTGGAAGTATTCGAGATCTAAAAAATGGATACTTCTTCGCCCAATCGATTTTCCTTTTAACATCATTAAAGTTTCATCTTCTACTTTAACTTCGATACACTTTTCGGATGGACTAGTTAAAACTTTTTCCAAAGAGAAGAAACCTGTCATTCCACTATTCGAGTCTAATCCAAGAACTGCTGAAATTGAGTATTCTTACCAATATTCTTTTGACAGTGTTTATAAAGCCGATGTGATGAATAAATTAAAAGGCATGTCATCACGTAATTTTTCAATTTTTAATAGAGATATCAAAAACAAAGACTCAATGTCCTATGTAATAAAATTAATAGCTCATCCTAGATCAGAACAAAGAGAGCAACACGATATTTATTTCGATTTAGATATTTCTTTAAAGGGTGGAAAACTAAATTATCACCTTTCAAAATTTATTGATGTGAGGCCTAAGTTATTCAAATCATTTGAATGGTCTGACAAAACGGTTTATGCAACTCAAGCAAAAGAGATAAAGAGTGTAGGTGATTATTATAGAATTATTCGTTTTAAAAAAGATTATTGGATACAAATTCTAGATGCTATTTCTGAAATACAGTCAAAAATAGAGTATTCTCTTAGTTCTAAAAATACAAGGTTTCAATTTCTTGAGTATTCAAACAAAAGAGTAAAGGAAGAGTCTTCTCAAGAAACAGTGAGCGACAGTCTTCTACAAAAAATTGAATTTAATGATGTAATCATTACCACTTTTAGTGTGGAGAAGAAAATACACATCATTAAGGAAGGTGTACACGTATTAAACTACTATGAGAAGAATGATTCAAGCAATGTAATTAGCAAACAAATTATTGATAGGAAGAAAATTTACCTCATTGACAAAGAGGATGAAGAACCAATAATTGTTAGACATAGAAGAATTAAACGATTTGGAGATTACTTTATCTTTGATAAAAATGGTATCCATTTAGGAATAGTTGTGAGTAAGTCGGATTGGGTATGGAATTCTCAATACCATAATGGTCAGAGTCAAACACTTGACGGTTTTTCTTTCAGTCCGAATTTAGGTTGTAATTGGTACCTTAGATCTGATAACTTAAGGTTTAAGAATGGAATTTCACTTGATGGAAGAGTTGATTTTGCAATAGATGGTCGGTTATTAGTTGCCCCAACTATTTTGTTAGGTTATGTTGGGTTGAGAAAATTAAACCGCGAGAAAGCTATCGAGTTTGGATTAAAAGTAGGTGCTAATTTTACCGTCAGCAATTTTGAGATAGGTTCTTTTATACCGATCCCAATGGCTTCAGTTCTTAATAATACTTCCTATGCTTTAGGTGTTGCATCAATTACTTACAGGTATAGATCGTTTTCTATTGGTGCGGAATTCTTATATGGAATACGTTCTTTGAACCAATTAGAAAATAAAGATGCTAATCGTAAGCAATTTGGTCTTTCGATTGCTAAAGTTTTTTAAAACAGAAATAAACAACCTCGTTCATAACATTTGAAAACTAATTTTGATTTTTAAGAATGCTATTTCCATTTTTGTGAGAAAGAAATTAAAATGAAACTACAAGAAACAATTGCCGCAGTTGAAACCTTTCACAAAGCATTTAAAATAGAGAATAATTATTCTCCAACAACTGAGTTATCAACTGCTGACATTGAATTGCGTCATCGTTTAATGGCAGAAGAAAATGAGGAGTATTTAGAAGCAGCAAAAAATAGTGACTTAGTTGAGGTTGCTGATGCGCTAGGAGATATGTTGTACATTCTCTGCGGAACAATTCTAAAACACGGAATGCAACGTAAAATTGAAGAAGTGTTCGAAGAAATTCAACGTTCTAATATGTCGAAATTAGACGCGAATGGACAACCAATTTACCGAGAGGATGGTAAAGTAATGAAGTCGAACCAATATTTCAAGCCAAACATTAAAGCAATTTTAGATAAATAACGCGCTTAACAAAAGGTTGTTCATTCTTTAAAATTAGAACACTAAATCACGCTCACTTTTCCCTTATTTTTGAAGATTAAAGTTAGTATCTATGTTGGGACGAATTCTTTTGGCACTTATTTTTATCATTAGCATCGGCTGGATTGGTTTTGTCGGTTTTGACATTCTCAATGTAAAGAGTAACTTTTCACCTGAAACACTTTTTTCTGTCAATGATGGAAAAGTGTTAGTGGTCAATCGGTCTAATGAAGTTGATTTTATGCAAATCACTGACTTCTCTGATTCTCCTATAGCAACTATGTTTCAAGAGTTGGCAACGGAAAACTGTACCGCATTCATTAGTCAAAAACAAGCTCACCTTTTATTAAATAACACGAGTAATTGGAATGAATCATCCATTATTTCACTTTTTTCAGATGCTTACAATGTGTCTTTCTCGGGTTCTAATTTTACAGCTGGAGAATACGAAGGACGATATTTTAAATCTAGTTTGTATTTGTTTCAAGGTGAAATAAGTAAGAATCAAAAAGAGGCACTCATTTTTAACTACGACCAAAAAGCAAGCGCTTCAATTATCGAAATCAATGAAGCATCAAAAGTTGCTTCAGTTGAAGATATCTACTTCTTGCCTTCAGGAAAGGTAAATTACATCATGCGAGACGAAGCAATTCTCCAAGGAAAGAAAGTAAAAGATGAGGTTTTGTTTGGTGGAATTCTTACCAGCAAGTTTGCTACCTATCATTTTCACGAAAGAGATTATTATTCCACTAAAGATTCTACTTTTTCTAAAAGCCCAATGTTTCAATGGACGTTGAATGGTTTCGTTGTGCTAGACTATAAAGGGCAGAAAGTGATTGTTTCAGATTACATCGATGGACAAGACCCGATTTTAATATTAAACGATTTGCACCAAACGCAAGATAAGAGCGTTTTTAAAGATCGATTACTTGTAGATTTCCCATCAAAAGGAGCAAGTTATCACATTAAATACCTAGAAGATTTGGTTGTTATTTCTGAATCAGAAACTACTTGCGATCAGGTCATTGCAGATTTTAAATTAGGGAACACAATTGCTTTGAATAAATTCGTTCACAATCAAGTTTTTGGAAACCTGCCAAAGTTGGTTTCTGAACGCTTCATCTCAAATGATGTTAGCTATTCTAAGACTGTGTATCAAGGAAGAATTTTGCAAACTCGATTTGGTGCAGGTGAAAAAGAAGTCATCATTGAAAAGCAAGAAACAATTTCTATGAATTGCGAATTTGACATCGTTAATTTTGTCGTTAGTTCTGGTGTAGGAAACGTGGTGGTTCAAGGCAAAGAAAATGAACTCGCTTGTTTTGAAGATGGTAAATTGACATGGTCTAAAAAATTCGAACAAAAAATAATTGGAGAAATTGAAGTCATCGATTTATACAGCAATGGAGAGTTATTTACCTTGGTCAACACTTCATCTAAAATTCATTTGATAAATTCTAAAGGGAAATATTCTTCTGGGTTTCCAGTTGAGTTGGAAGAAGAAGCGACAAATCAAGTCAAATTTTATCGTTGGAAAGGGAAAAGCTATTTACTCATTGCTCTTGCCAATAAAGAGATTATCCACTTGGATGGAGAAGGTCGCGAACTAACTATTTTTAATAGCAAAGAATTAGTTTCTGAGCAAATTGACGTTTGGGCAAGTCAGAATAAGTTATTTGCTGGTTTTTCAAACACTTCATTTTTTGAAATGTTTAACCTCGAAAAAAGCATTTCTCACCGCTCATTCTCATTGCCGATAAAGACCTTAACCACTAAGATTCCAAACGAATTGAGACAATACGGAATAGAGAATAATTCATTAATCAAATTAGATCAAAAAGGGAGTAAATCGAAGTACAGTTCTTTTGATAATAGTCAGTTGCTTAAAATTGTGAATGATAATAAGAATCCTATTTTATTGCTAAAATCTTCCAATGAAATCCACTTATTGAACAGCGAAGGTATTCCTTTTGGATTGATTAAATTGGCTTTCAACGAAGTGGACGATATTGATTTAATCACAATGAATTCTGAAAAAACTATTATTGGGGTAGTTGATGGTTTGGAGAATAATGTATATTTGTACCATGCTAACGGTGAGTTATTGATAAAAAAATCGCTTGAAGGTCAAAGAAAAGTGCAACTAGAAAATAGTGCTGGATCAATTCAAGTAACAACAATTGTCGATCAATTTATTATTCAATATTTTAATTAAAAAACTACTTAAATGAAAACTATGAAACGATTTATGGCAATCGTCATGATTGCTTTTGCATTCTTTGGAAATGCACAAAACTATCTTGGAGTCCACAGCAGTAATTATGCTGGTGTAATGGGAACCGACTTGCAACCTGCCAGCTTTGTTGATGGTCGATTTAAGGTGGATATCAATCTTGGAAGTTTTAACTTCAATTTCTATCAGAATGTGACAGCCTTCGATACACGAGATATGCCTAAGTGGTGGAAGAAGTCATTTAAATCAGATGTACATCCACAAACAGGTAATCAGTCAACAGTTTTAGGAGGTTCTAATCCATACAATGATTGGATGTTGCCTGATTCAACCTTTACAGATAGGTATTTAGACACAATTGATTATACCTCTTCCAGAACTCTAGGAATTTATAACAACATTCAGATCGATGTGTTGAATTTCATGTTTCACATTAACCGAAAAATTGCGGTTGGTTTTGCTGCAAAATTTAGGTCAGTTACAAATATCGATGATATAGATCCAAAATTAGCCTACTTAGGATTAAAAGGATTGGATTATTCTCTTTTATGGAATCAACAATTTAATGAAGAATTATTGAATGTTAATCATTTGTCTTGGATGGAATATGGTGTTATTTATTCTCAAGTCCTAAAAGATGATGGGGAGCATTTTATGAAAATGGGAGGTAAGGCTAAATGGCTTTCAGGATATGCTGCTGCCTATGTGAATACAGATAACTTTAGTTATAACTTATTAAATAAAGATACTTCTCAATACTTGCAAGGTGATTTTTCTTACGGTCACTCTACAGGATTGCTTGAGGGAGAAACAACCAATGGGTTACCAAAGGCTGCTTCTAAATTTGGTTTAGGACTTGACTTAGGTTTTGTTTACGAATGGAGACCTGATTGGAAAGAATACAAATACGACATGGATGGTGAAACGAATCTTTGGCGTAGAGATAAAGAAAAGTATAAACTGAGAGTTGGAGCATCTGTTTTAGATATTGGTGGAATGAAATTCGAAAAAGGTGGGTTAAGTAGAGATTTCTCTGTTAACACAAATAATCTTTTTGACCTAACTACCTTTAATGATGCAGGTACTATTGCTGAATTTGATAGTATCATTGATTCCTTAACAACAAATAGTGCAGGTTGGACTGCAAATAACGATGATGGCACGTTCTTTATGCACACACCAACTGCATTAAGCTTGCAAGTTGATTACCACATTTGGAAATGGTTTTACGTGAATGTTACAGGTGTTTTAAACTTGAATAGCAGAAAAAAAGCACACCGTGTTAGAGTGGCGAATCAATTGTCTTTAACACCAAGTTTTGATTATGCTTGGGCTGGAGTTTCAGTTCCTCTTTCTATCAATAAATACTCTGGATTTAAAGCAGGTTTAGCAACTCGATTAGGACCATTGACCTTGGGTGTTACCGACTTTAGAGCCTTGTTCGCAACAGGAAAAGTGAGAGGTGCAGAGTTTTATGCAGGATTGCGTATTCCGATTTTATATGTTCACCCTAGCGATGTCGATGGTGATAAAGTGTCTGATAAACTCGACGAATGTTTAGTAGTTCCTGGTTTGTGGGAGTTCAGAGGTTGCCCTGATACAGATAGAGATGGCATCAAGGATATTGATGATCACTGTCCAAATGAGCCAGGCTTAGCAGTCTTTAATGGTTGTCCAGATAGAGATAATGATAGTATTCCAGATAAAGATGATGCTTGTCCAGATTTATTTGGTGATAAACGTTTCAACGGTTGCCCTGATTCTGATAATGACAGCATCATTGATCCAAAAGATGATTGCCCAGATGTTCCTGGAATTGCAAAATTCAACGGATGCCCGGATACAGATGGAGATGGAATCAAAGACAGCGAAGATGCTTGTCCAGATGTGCCAGGTCCTATTTTGAACAA
>DQTF01000020.1 GCA_015662935.1 Crocinitomicaceae bacterium
ATTTAGTATTTTTAAAAAGAGAAACTGAGGTGAACTTTGTTTGTAGCCAGTTATAAAGAACTATCCAACGCATTAGTCCTCAGCGTTGGCTTAATCATTCGTTAATTCGTTTGCAATTAATTCCGCTTGTTTTAAAATTGTTTCTGTTGCTAATTTCTGCATATCTGGAGGATAACCAAATTGTCTTAAAGTCCGTTTGATAATCACTTTTAATTTGGCTCGTACACTTTCCTTAATTGTCCAGTCGATTGATGCGTTTGCTTTTACTCTTTCGGTTAGAATTACGGCAAGTTCTCTCAGCTTATCTTTCTGCATTAAGTCTTTTGCACTTTCATTGTCCGCAACAGCTGTATAAAAAGCATATTCAAAATCGGTCAAGCCCATTTCTTTAGCTTCACTATCCATATTGACAATTTCCTTACTCAGTTTTATGAGTTCGTCCATAACTTCTGCTGCGGTCAATATTTTGTTGTGGTATTTTTTAATTGAGTTTTCAAGCATTTCCATCAAGGATTTACTTTTAACTAAATTCTTCTTTGAACGAGATTTGATTTCATCATTTAAGAGTTTCTTCAAAACTTCAAGAGCCACATTTTTATGTTCCATTCCTTTCAGTTCAAGTAAAAACTCTTCTGAAAGAATAGAAATGTCTGGTTTTTTTATTCCTGCCGCATCAAAAATATCAATGACTTTTTCGGAAACTAAAGCTTTGTCAATTACTTGTTTAATTGTTGTTTCAATTTCTTCATCTGTTCTACCTGTTCCTGTAACATCAAATTTTGCTAATCGTGCTTTAACTGCTTGAAAAAATGAAACTTCATCTTTTACATCCATTGCTTGTTCGTGAGGAATGGCAATTGCAAATGATTTTGACAAGGCTGTTACTTCATTGATATATCTTTTCTTACCATCTTCCAAACCTAAAATATGCTCTTCTGCCGATAGTATCATTGAAAGTTTCTTTGAAGTTTTCGCTTCAAAATAATCTTCATAAGGGAAACTGTGATACATTTGAGAAACTACTTCTAATTTCTCCAACATCAATTCAACTGCCTGTTCTTGCAATATCGTTGGATCTCCTTTTCCTCCAGCATCTGAATAGAAAGAAAGTGCTTTCTTAAGGTCAGAGGCAATACCTAAATAATCAACTACCAATCCGCCTGGTTTATCTTTGTAAACACGATTAACTCTTGCAATAGCTTGCATTAAGTTATGCCCTTTCATTGGTTTGTCAATGTATAAAGTATGCATACTTGGTGCATCAAAACCTGTCAACCACATATCACGAACGATAACTAATTTTAGTTCGTCATCAGGGTCTTTCATTCGGTCAGCTAATGCTTTTCTTTGTGTTTTATTGGTGTGGTGAATGGCTATTTTGGGACCATCTGAACTTGCAGAAGTCATTACTACTTTTATAACTCCTTTATCCAAATCATCTGAATGCCATTCAGGTTTTAGGGTTATGATTTCGTGATAGAGTTCTGCTGCAATTCTTCTCGACATTGAAACTATCATTCCTTTTCCATCAAACACTTCTTGTCTTGCTTCAAAATGTTGAATAATATCTTTGGCAATGTTTTTAACTCTGTTTTTACTGCCAATTAATGCTTCTAATTGTGTCCATTTTGCTTTGGCTTTTTGTGTATCGGTTAAATCTTCT
Organism: Crocinitomicaceae bacterium; assembly: GCA_015662935.1. Classification (GTDB taxonomy): domain Bacteria; phylum Bacteroidota; class Bacteroidia; order Flavobacteriales_D; family Crocinitomicaceae; genus UBA4466. The sequence continues at coordinate 1,664 of DQTF01000020.1, forward strand.
TGTAAAAGTTCATTATCCAATTCCTCAACCATTTCTTTTCCTTCTTCGCTCAACTGTACTTTTGCTAAACGACTTTCGTAATAAATACGAACAGTTGCTCCATCTTCTACGGCTTGAGCAATATCATATACATCTATATAATTTCCGAAAACGGCAGGTGTATTTGTATCTGTGCTTTCTATCGGTGTTCCTGTAAAACCAAGATAGGTCGCTTTTGGTAAAGCATCACGCATATATTTTGCAAAACCATATACTATTTTTTTACCAACTACATTTCCATTTGCATCTTTATCGTCTATTGTTTTGGCTTTAAAACCGTATTGTGTTCTGTGGGCTTCATCTACAATAACTACAATATTTTTCCTTTCTGATAAAGTTTCAAAAACATTTCCTTCTTGCGGTTGAAATTTTTGAATGGTTGAAAATATGACACCTCCTGAAGCTACTTTTAATAATTCTTTCAAGTTATCTCTATCTTCAACTTGTGTTGGCTCTTGTCTTAAAAGTTGGGTAGAAGAAGCAAACGTATCAAACAACTGGTCGTCTAAATCGTTTCTGTCTGTGATGACTAAAACGGTAGGATTGTCTAATGCCAATACAATTTTTCCTGTATAAAAAACCATTGATAATGATTTTCCACTTCCTTGTGTATGCCAAACAACACCGCCTTTTCTATCGCCAATGGGTTGGTCTTTTACACCTGCTAAACCATAATTAGCAGGGTCTTCCATTACCATACTAACTGGTGTTTCTTTTTCTAAAGTATAACCAGTTGCACGTAAAGTAGATTCTACCGCTCTATTTACTGCATAAAATTGATGATAAGCAGCTAATTTTTTAACGGTTGAAATGGTTATAATTCCTGTTTTATTATCTTCTTTTTTAGATTTTTCAAACACGACAAAATGACGGATTAAATCTAACAAAGTTTCTTTGTTGAGCATTCCGTTTATCAATGTTTCTAATTGACTAACCAAATGTGAAGCTTCTTCTTTACCGTCTGCCGATTTCCAAGACATAAAACGGGTCATTCCTGCGGATAATGAACCTGCTTTAGCTTCTAAGCCATCAGAAATAATCATAAACCCGTTGTAAGTAAATAGACTTGGAATAATGGTTTTGTAAGTCTGTAATTGTTTGTATGCAGATTTTATAGTAGCGTTTTCGTCTGCTGGATTTTTTAATTCAATTACAACCAAAGGAATGCCATTTACAAACAGAATAACATCTGGTCGTTTGGTATTGCCATCTTCAATAACTGTAAACTGATTGGCGACAACAAATTCATTATTTTCAGGATTTTTGAAATCTATCAACCAAACCAAATCTCCTCTTTGGTTGCCGTCTTTTTGATAAGATACTTTTATACCTTCTGTAAGCATTCTGTGAAACGCTTCATTGTTATTGAGTAATTCAGGTGAGTTTATTCTTTGAATCTCTTTTAAAGCTTCTTCTTGGCTATCGTGCGGAATGTTTGGATTAATTCTACGAATAGCATTTTGCAAACGCTCTACAAGTAAAACATCTTCATAAGAAGCTCTTTCTGCTTGGTCTGTATCTGGTGCAATATCAGGAGCATAAATATATTGATAGCCTAAATGTTCTAATAGGTTAATTGTAAATTCTTCTATGGTATTTTCTGTTATTCGTGTCATTTTAAGTTATCATCTCTTTTATTTGTCAATTTTCAAAATCGGTAATCGGTATTGCCGAATTTTATATTGAATTGCCGAAATCGGTCACAAATCGGTCAATTGGTCATTTCTTTTGGTCGATTTTTCCAAACCGGCAATAGAATCGGCAATGTGCATTGCCGAAATTGCCGATTATTCAATCCATACATAAGCTGTTCCTTCTTTCTTTGCAAGGTCATTATCAACTAATGTTTTTAAATGGTTACGAGCTTGACGTTCTTTAAGCCCTGAAATTTCTTTATACTCCTTAGTTGTTAAACGTTTGTGTTCTCTTAAAATCTCCACACCTGGCAGGTCTGATTGACTTACTGTTTGCTTCTCTGGATTTATATCTCTGTAAAGCGTAGTTTTTAAGATGTTGTTTTCTAATGTAAATACAGGTTTTGGTAATCCAAAACTTTCTACTTTACTCAACTCTTCCATTCCAAAACCTCTTTCTTCAACAAATCCCATTTCAAAAAACAGGTGAGCGATTTTAGCATTTCTACTAAATGATGGGGCGGTGAAATCGTTGAGTTGTTTTAAGGTGCATATTGGCTCTCCAGGACTTGATACCACTACTTTTTCATCATCAATATCTACCATAACACGACCACCATCTATAGCGTAATCCCTATGCACAATGGCGTTCATAATAACTTCATAAAATGCAGATGATGAAGCCTCAATAACTTCATTCCTGTTAAATGAAGAACGAGAAGAAAATCCTTTAGGGAATACAAATTCTAAATATTCTTCAATTTTTTGAGGCAAAAGAACTAACGCTCCCTTAATGTCTTTGATTTTTGGGTCTGAACCTTTACTCCTAACAGTAAATTTAACACGAGCCTGTGGGAAGTGTTCTTCAGGGTTTTTCCCAAGAAGCAATAAACCCAAACCTGTTGGTCGAGCTGTTTTCGATTCTTCATCTACAGAAATAAGCTTCATTCTGTTTAGGTAAGATTTAAAACTATCTGTACCTAACCTGTATGAAAGTCCAGATTTTTCAATCAAATCTTTTTGAGCTTCTTCTGATAAGTCATCTAATTGAAATTCTATTAATTCATTTTCGATAGGGTCTATTGCCGATTGTATTTCTTTTACTTTTTCTTCCTCAGCTCGCTTGGCTGCTTCTTTGAAAAACTGCTCATTTTCTTTTGCAATAATCTCTTCATACTTTTTATCATAAAAGCCAACTTCAATTCCTGCTTTTTTTAAGAGTTTCACACCATTAGATGCAACCGTTGGATCTGGGTCATAATGTCCAACATACACTTTTTTTATACGTGCATTGATACATCTTTTATAACAACCTTTCTTTGGGGCTTTTCTTTTTACACAAGGCTCCAATGTGGTATACAAGGTAAACCCTTCTAAATCTTCATTAGGATATTTTCTTTCCAGAATAGTAAATTCACCGTGATCACCAACTCTAAGTTCACCTCTGTGGGCTTTGTCAAAATATGCTCCGTTGGTATCGACTAATACAGCACCTACTTTTGGGTCAGCTCTATCGGTATGTTCAGATTTACTTTCACCCATTTCAGCTATGGATAATTCCATATATTCTATGTGTGTGTATTTTTGTCCTTTAATAAATTCTTTCATAATTCTTCCGATTCTGTAAATGTTTTGTACTCCGTTACATACGCTTGTTTATCTACATTAAATAATATTTCACTTGCAGGATAGGAGTAATCTCCCATTGCAAAATCTCCAAAAGAATCATCCCAAGACTCATTAAATTCTTCTGCTTCCCAATAATCTAATGTATCTACCAATAATTCATTAGTAGTTCTTTTTTGTTGGGTTTCAAAGTTTCGAATTAGGAAAATGGAAACGGTTTCTATGGTATCAATTAAAAATTCACGCGTTAAAATATCTACTTTGCTATTTCTTTGTTTTATTTCATCTAAGGGCTTTCCGTGAGAAGTAATGCCAATGTCATTTCTTAAATCGCCTACTTTTTGACCTATGTTGGCTAATGATTGAGATATTTGTTGCACCACTGCCGTATTTGAAAAACCCATTGATTTAAAGGTTTGTTTCATCACTCCGCTAATAGATGAATTATCTGTAAGGCTTACACTATTTTGTTTGCAAATTTCTTTTCCAATGGCTTCAATTAATGCTTTAGTATTTTCTAATGAATGGCTAAAATCAGATTCAATATGAGCTTCTATTCTTTCAATGTACATTAAAAGAGCAGACCACCTTCCATATTCTTCTATAACGGTTCTTAGCTTA
>DQTF01000078.1 GCA_015662935.1 Crocinitomicaceae bacterium
CCAAAGAACCAATTTCATCAAAAGGTCCTCGTTTAACTGCGGAGATTACTCTTGCAGGTAGATATTTGGTGCTTGTTCCTTTTTCAAATAAAGTTTCTATTTCTCAGAAAATTAAAGATTCTGCAGAAAGAGATCGTTTGAAGGATGTGATGAAGCAAGTCAAACCAAAAAACTTTGGGGTGATTATTAGAACTGTTGCAGTTGGAAAAAAACTGGAAGAGTTAGATCAAGATTTAAAAAGTCTTGTAGATAAATGGAGTACGATTCACGAGAATTTGAAAGGTGCGAAACCACCAACTCGAGTTCTGGGAGAGATTGATAAAACATCAGGCATCCTTCGAGATATGCTGAATGCTGACTTCACCAACATTCATGTGAACGATGAAGAATTGTATGATACTTTAAGAGCATACGTTTCTGATATTGCTCCTGGAAGAGAGAAAATCGTCAAAAAATACGGTGGTAAACTGGATATTTTTGAAAAGTTTGGAGTAAATCGACAAATTAAAGCATTGTTTGGAAGAAAAGTTCCTTTGCCAAGTGGAGGTTATTTGATTATTGAACATACGGAAGCAATGCATGTTGTGGATGTCAATAGTGGTAATCGAAAAGGAGCAGACGGACAAGAAAATAATGCGTTGTCAACCAACTTAGAAGCTGCTGTTGAAATGGCGCGTGTTCTTCAGTTGAGAGATATGGGTGGTATCATCTGTATTGATTTTATTGACATGCACGAAAGAGCAAATAATAAGCAACTTTTTCAAGTAATGAAAGATGCGATGAAGGCTGACCGTGCGAAGCACAACATTCTTCCTCCTTCTAAATTTGGTGTTGTGGAAATCACTCGTCAACGAGTAAGACCACAAATGGACATCATTACTGCGGAGACTTGTTCTGCTTGTAACGGAACAGGTGAAGTTTCAGCATCAATTTTATTGGCAGAAGAAATTGAAAATAACCTTGCGTTTTTGATGCAAAGAAATGAGAAGTCAGTATCACTATTGGCACACCCTTATCTTGCTGCTTATTTCACAAAAGGATTGATTTCTCCACAAGTGAAATGGTTCTTTAAATACAAAAAATGGATAGCCGTTCGCGGGTTGTCATCACAACATTTACTACAATATTCTTTTGTAGATAATGATAATAAAGAGATTACACTCTGACATGTCGTCAGAGTGTAAATACTCTTTTTTAGAAGCTAAGTCAAAGCTCGAGTTTCTTTGCGCATACCAAGAAAGATGTTCTTCAGAATTAGAAAAAAAACTCTATGACTGGGGTATCTATAAAGAGGATGCCGATCGTCTATTGGCTCATTTGATTTCTAATAATTACTTAAACGAAGAACGTTTTGCAGAAGCATTCGTTTCGGGGAAAGTGAATATTAAGAAGTGGGGGAGGATCAAAATTAGACAACACTTAAAGCAAAAACGAATTTCTGATTACTCGATAAAAAAAGGGTTGGCTTCTATCGATGAGGTTGCCTATTACTCCAACTTAGAACATCTTGCTAACAAAAAATGGAACTCCTTGTCGAGGGAGAAAAATTCGTATCAAAAAAAAGTAAAAGTCTATCGCCTTCTTTCTTCTAAAGGTTATGAAAACGATCTGTTGCGAGATGTGGTTGATGAAATAGCAGCGGAACAATAAAACTCATTCTGTTTATTTTTGTTAACGTTCATAGAAAACATGGAATTGTATTCTCACATTTTGCCTACTCTTATCTTTTTTGATTATTTTAGCGAGACTTTTAAAATATACTGTGTCTGACTCAATTGTAATCGTACCAACTTTTAACGAAAAAGAGAACGTCGAAAATATGGCGCGTAAAATGATGTCTTTGGAAAAAGATTTTCATGTCCTCTTTGTTGATGACTCTTCTCCAGACGGTACAGCAGATATTATTAGGAAATTGCAAAAAGAATTTCCTGAGAGAATACATTTAGAAGTCCGAAAAGGAAAACTAGGTTTAGGAACGGCTTACATTCACGGATTCAAATGGGCAGTTGATAAAAAATATGATTTCATTTTTGAAATGGATTGTGATTTTTCACATAATCCGGATGACTTAATTCGCCTGTATCAAGCTTGCGTAGATGGAGCTGATTTAAGTATCGGTTCTCGATATGTAAAAGGAGGAAGGGTAAAAAACTGGCCATTGAAAAGAATATTAATGTCTTATTTTGCAAGTGTGTATGTGAGAATGATTCTTTGGATTGGGATTAAAGACACAACGGCTGGGTTTAAATGTTACCGCAGAGAAGTATTGGAAACAATTAATTTGGATGGTGTTATTTTTAAAGGATATGCTTTTCAAATTTGTTTGAAATACGCAGCAAAAAAACACGGATTTAAAATAAAAGAAATTCCAATTACGTTTATTGATAGAGAATTAGGTGTTTCTAAAATGAGCACAGGTATTTTTAAAGAAGCATTTTTCGGAGTTTGGAAAATGCGTAGCATGGATTTATGAGTCAAACAACTTTATTAAAGTCAGGAACTCTTGTCAATGAAGGCAAGAAGCAAGTAGTTGATATTCTGATAAAGAATGGACGAATTGAAAAAATTGCACCTTCGATAACTGTTGAAGAAAAGCATACACTGGTTGATGCATCTGGGAAGTTCATTCTCCCTGGTTGTATAGATGACCAAGTTCACTTTAGAGAACCGGGTCTTACTCACAAAGCAAATTTATTTACAGAATCAAGAGCAGCTGTTGCCGGTGGTATCACTTCTTTTATGGAGATGCCCAATACGGTTCCAAATGCTTTGACACAAGAGTTGTTGCAAGATAAATACAATCGAGCATCCAAAGATTCTATTGCCAATTACTCCTTCTTCATGGGGGCTTCGAATGATAACGTGGAAGAAGTTCTAAAAACTAATGAACGAAATGTTTGTGGGGTGAAAATATTCATGGGGTCCTCAACAGGAAATATGTTGGTTGATAATGAAACAACCTTGAATAATTTATTTTCAAAAGTACCGATGTTGATTGCTACGCATTGCGAAGATGAGGCAACTATTGTCGCAAACATTGAAAAAGCTAAAGCTGAATTTGGGGAAAATGTTCCAATGACGCAGCACCATTTAATTCGAAGTGAGGAAGCGTGTTACCTTTCTTCATCTATGGCGGTTCGGTTAGCGAAAAAACACAATACACGCTTGCATATTTTGCACATTTCTACGGAAAAAGAATTAGCATTGTTCGACAATTCCATTCCTTTGGAGCAAAAGAAAATTACGGCAGAAGCATGCATTCATCATTTATGGTTTTCGGATGAACAATACGCAGAAAAGGGAACAAGAATCAAATGGAATCCTGCTGTGAAGACGGCCAATGATAGAGATGCAATTTTTCAAGCTGTTTTGGATAATAAAATAGATGTCATTGCGACAGATCATGCTCCACACACAATAGAAGAAAAAAATAACAGTTATTTCAAAGCTCCATCTGGAGGTCCATTAGTTCAGCATGCATTACTAGCAATGTTGGATAAAGTGGAAGAAGGAAAAATTACCATAGAACGAGTTGTGGAGAAAATGGCTCATGCTCCTGCTATTCTTTTCGAAATTGAAGAAAGAGGTTTTGTACGAGAAGGATATTTTGCTGACTTGGTAATTGTCGACCCAAAGGCATTACATTTAGTAACGAAAGAGTCACTTTTGTATAAATGCGGATGGTCTCCTTTTGAAGGGTATCAATTTTCCAATGCAATTGATTCTACGTATGTAAATGGAAATCTTGTTTATGCAAAAAATGAGATTGTAGATTCATCAAGAGGTTCACGTTTACTGTTTGAAAGATGAAAATAGGTGTAATCGCAATAGTATTCATTGTGCTAACTTCTTGCATAGATTCTTCGGAAGTTATTATGCGAAAAGAGCAACCCAGCAGCTTGATTCCTCAAGAGAAATTCACAACGGTTTTAGTCGAGTTTGCAAAATTAGAAGGACACATTGAAGCAAAATATATCGTTGCCAATAAGTACAGCCAACTAATGATTAACTCAGGAGATTCATTATTAAAATCCTTCTCTTTGGATAGAGCAACTTTTGAATCTTCACTCGAATATTACGGTTCTCGTCAAGAATTAATGAAGACTATTAATGATGATGTTTTAGATGAGCTGAATAAGGAGTTGGGGGAATTGGAAAGTGAGGACTTATAAACGCTTACTTTCGATAGCTAACCGTAAGTCTACCATCTAAATTGTATTTATTCAAGAACTCTTTAGCAACAGTTTCAGGTTAGAAATTGATAATGTAAAAAGATGTTGAATAATTTCGGGAAAATAAAAATCAACGCCCAAATTAGTAGGTCAGTATCTACGACCTGATTCTCGGTGATCCTCTGTGAAACAAAAAATGAATTACGGTTCTCTAGTAAGAAATATTCTTAATGCTCTAATTTATACTTCTTAAAAAAAGCATCCCAGTCCCACACAAAATTCTCCACCATTTCATCCATTCTTTTTAAGAATAAAGGATTTGGAGTCTGCATTCTTTTGAAATACTCGTCCTGAAAATTATAAAGTGTGTATTTATCAAAAATAGCTTTCGACATACCGTAAAGCATATTTTTAGAAGGGCTATTTAATCTATTTATGAACGATTGGTAATCTTTCAATAACGATTTGAACTCAATAACATTCATATCATAAACCTTTGCAAGTTTATCGTAAATTAGTTTTTCTACTCTGTCTGCTTGTTCTGGCTCAAAAGCACTTTCTAAGAATGAGATGTTTCCAACAAAAACAATTAGAGAGAATTCATAACTGTTAGTTGAGGCAATATTTGGAGAATAAACAAAAGCAGGGTCTTCATTGATGGACTCAGCAACAATTGGAAAGCCATTATCGATAGAATTGAATAATCCATTGATGAATACATTCGCTAATTTATCGTCGCTTACTTTTTTCTTTAAAATAGTTCCAAACATTTCTTAGAGGTTGGTTGAATTGTTCACTACAAAAATAACGACATCTATCGCTAGTTTATCAACATTGATTTTTGGGTTATCAACATTTTTTTCAACATTATATCGTCCTCCTACTAAACCTATGTACCAATCATCCTCATTTTCTACTTTCTATACAATAAAAGAAAAGAAGCTAGCAACTATTGGTAATTTTGTAGGTTCAATAAAAGAATTTCTATGAAAAGAAGTCAAATCATAATGTTTGGTCTATTTATTCTCATTTCTGGGCTTGTCTTTTTTAGACTTATGCAGAATAAGAAAGAAGATACCAAAGAGGTGAAAGAAGAAAACACGGAAGTTTTTGTTCCTGTGAGAAAAGTTAAAAATAAATTGCGATCAATTTCTTTAGTTTCTTATGGCCAAGTTGCTCCAAATCTAGAGTTGGCTGTTTCTTTTGAGGTGCAAGGTAAATTGCAAAGAGGGCAATTGACAATGAAGCCTGGAACCAACTTCAGAAAAGGACAATTATTGTATAAAGTGAATAACGAAGAAGCCTTCTATACATTGAGTGCTCGAAAATCAGCCTTGACGAATTTAATTCTCAATATAATGCCAGATATTGAAATGGATTTCCCTTCTGAGTTAACCAAATGGGGACAATTCTTAAATGATCTTCGTCCAGATAAAAAATTACCAGAACTACCATCTACTACTTCTGGTAAAGAAAAGCGTTTCATTACTAGCCGAAATATTTATACAGAATATTACAACTTGAAAAGTTTAGAAGCTAGAATGGCAAAGTACAAATGGTTTGCTCCTTTCAACGGAACTGTTGTTGCAACAATGGCCGAACCGGGAGCAATTGTAAACCCAGGTGCGCAAATTGCTAAAATCATTCAGACAAATGGTTACGAAGTAAAAGTTCCTATTTCTATGAATGACATTGATGAATTCAAGAACAAAAGCGTTGCAGAATTTATTAACCCTTCTGGAAAGAAAATCGCAACAGGAAAAATAATACGAATTTCTAATGTGATTAATCAGCAAACGCAATCTGCAGATGTCTATTATTCGATTACTCCTTTAGCCGGAGAGAAAATTTACAGTGGAATGTTTGTCAATGTTTCCATTGAACGCCATGCGGAGAAAAAAACGATGACGATTCCAAGAACAGCGATGAGAAATGGAAAAGTCAATGTGTTGGAAGGAGAAAAGATTCACTCTCAAGAGGTGTTAATTGTTGGTTCTAAACCCGATTCGCTTTTTACTACTGGGTTGAAAAATGGTCAGTTAGTTTTGCTTGAGCAAATCGACGAAGTTAAAAGTGATATTACTTACAAAGGAATAACTCGCTAGTTATGAGAAAAATCATTCAATTTTTCATCAACAGACCCGTTTGGGGAAATGCAGCGATTGTTTTGGTGCTCATGTTTGGCTTGTTTTCACTTTTCACCATGAAACGTTCTTTCTTTCCAGAATTAGAACCTAATCGAATCTTTGTTTCTGTCTTTTATCCAGGAGCATCTCCTTCTGAAATGGAAGAAGGTGTAACAATAAAAATAGAACAGGCTGTAAAAGGTTTGGATGGCATTGAGGAAATTAATTCTACATCATCGGAAAACTTTTCTCAAGTTACGATTAAGGCTTATGTTGATACCGATATCGATGAGTTGTTGAGTAATATTGAGAATTCTGTTAATTCAATTAATTCTTTTCCTGCAGGTGCAGAAAGACCAATGGTGAATAAACAACAATCTAGAGGAATGGCAAGTGTCGTTGCGTTTGTTGGGATTTCTGCGGTTAATTCTAACACACCGATTACAGAATTGACAGATTTAGCAACAAAAGTTGAAAGAGATCTGCTGAATACCAAAGAGATTACTCAAATTATTAAGAACGGTTTTCCTGAGAAAGAGATTAGTATAAATGTGAGAGAGCAAGATTTATTGCGTTACAATATCTCTATGCAAGAATTAGCGTTAACTGTAGGTTCTAATAATATTGATATCACAACGGGAGTGATTAGAGGTGGTGTGGAAGAGATGAACATTCGTTCTAATAACAGAGGCACCTCGGAAGAGGCAATCGGTAATATTCTTCTCAGAACAACTCCTTCTGGAGCGAAAATCGTTGTCAGCGATGTTGCAGATGTTTCTTTAGGTTATTCTGAAAGTTCACAAGAGGCTAAGTACAACGGAAAGCCTGCTGTTTCTTTTCAAATTGAAAAAACAATCGATCAAGACATCACTAATATTACCGAAGAATTATACAAGTACAAAGAGGAATTCAATAAGAAGAACCCTGATTTTAAATTCAATATTTTCTATGAGTTCAATGAGATGTTGAATCAGAGAATAGAATTGCTTTCTAGAAATGGAATGATGGGATTGATTCTCGTGCTTCTTTTTTTAGGTCTCTTTCTCAACCTTAAACTTTCTGCTTGGGTGGCATTTGGAATTCCTTTTTCCTTCCTAGGAATGTTTATTCTAGGGACGATGTATGGAATGTCGATTAACATGATTTCTCTCTTCGGAATGATTCTCGTTGTGGGGATCTTGGTGGATGATGGTATTGTGATTGCAGAAAATATTTTTACACACTTTGAGAAAGGGAAACCAGCACATCAAGCTGCTTTGGATGGGACAATGGAGGTTTTGCCTTCTGTTTTTTCTTCGGTAATTACGACAATAGTTGCCTTTTCTATTCTTCTTTTTGTGGAAGGAATGGAAATGATGCGTGAAATGGCATTTGTGGTAATCGGTTGTTTGGCATTCTCTCTTTTCGAAGCATTCATCATTCTCCCGTCTCATTTAGGACATAAACGTGTACTTGCAGAACAAAAAAATGCTTCTTTTTCTTATTTAAAAGGAGGAGCTTTTATGCTCATTGGTTTAATTGTCATTTTTATCGGCACACGATTATATCCTTTAGAACCTAGTCTTGGACTCATTCTCTTTCCTCTTGGATTAATTGTTTTTGGAGCAATTTTGTTTTTTACTGGATTTTCTAAATCATCGATGGAAAGCAAAGTGCTTGGAGGAGCAGATAAAGGAATAAAATACATTAGAGACAATTGGTTCAATGAGGCTGTTAAGAATATTGTTGGAACAGGAAAAACTAAATGGTACAGAGCAGGTTTTGTCTTTCCAATGGTTTTTACCTTCGGTATTGTTGCGATGACAATGAACGGAATTATTGGAACAACTTTCTTTCCTGATATTCAACCAGATTTCTTTACGATAGAGGCGGTCTATAAACCAGGAGATAGCAAAGAGAAATCTAAAGCATTTGTTGCAGAAGCGACTCGTATTTTATTTGAAGAAAATGATCGGATTATTCAAGAATCTGGAGACTCCTTATTGACTTACTTTTCCAGTAATATTGGTTTCGCAATGAACATTGGACAAGGCGGAAATCATGCTTCTATGGTTCAAGTTTTCTTCGATGGAGAAAATACAACGACTCCAGTTGACACATTAATGAATCGAATTGTTGCTAGAATTAATGCAACCTCAAATGGTAAATTGGCTCAGAACACATACGTCGGTGGATTTAATCGATTTGGAAAAGAAATTGAAATTGGAATTACTTCGGCAAACGATGTAAGTCTAATGCAAGCAAGAGATATGCTGAAATTGGAACTGGAAAAGATGGACGGTGTTTTTAATGTAAAAGACAATATGCCTCTGGGTAAAAACGAAGTTTATTTAACAATGCGTCCTGAAGCTGATATTTATGGAATTGCGAAAAGTGATGTCCTTCGTCAAGTTAGAGCTGGTTTTTTCGGACAAGAAGCACAGCGAGTAATCATCGGGACGGATGAGGTGAAAGTTTGGGTGCGCTATCCATTGGAAGATAGAAATTCATTGCAAGATTTAGAAACAATGAAAATAAAATCTCCGCAAGGATTAGCAATTCCTTTGCAAGAGATTTGTGATTTTAAAGTAGGCAGAGCTCCTCAAAATTTAAGAAGAAAGGATGGACAAAGAATCATTCGCCTAGATGCAGAATGCACAGACCCTGATAAAGTAGGGGATATTAACTCTGATATTAAGGAAGATCTTTTTCCTAAATTGAATCAAACGTATTCTGATGTGAAACTAAAAAGATTAGGACAAGCTGAAAGAAGTGAGAAAACAAGTTCTTCCATGAAATATGTTGGAATAATTGGAATAGCAATCATGTTCATCATTCTAACTTTACATTTTAACAGTTTAAGCAGTTCGTTTCTTATAATGCTTGTCATTCCTGCTGGAATTGCCGGAGCAATATTAGGACACGGCTTAGTTGGGATTCCTGTTTCTATTCTTTCTGTCTTTGGCATGATTGCTTTGACAGGGGTTTTGGTCAACGATGCGATTGTCTTTCTAGACAGATACAATGATTTAATTAAAGAAGGATTAGACATTAAGTCAGCAGCATTAGATGCGGCATCTTCTCGATTCAGACCGATAATTTTAACGTCTCTGACAACAGTTGCTGGTTTATTACCAATAATTTCAGAGAAAAGTATGCAGGCTCAATTTCTCATTCCGATGGCAGTATCCATTGCTTTCGGGGTATTGTTTGGAACATTGTTTATTCTTTTCTTCTACCCTTCCGCGATTTTATTTTGGAATGGAGTCAAAAGAAATTACAGATTTATCCTAAAAGGAGAGAGAAACGTGGATCCCCGATTGGTGGAACCAGCTTTGAAACTAGAACAAAATGCACATGATTTTGAAAAGTAAATTCCGATTAATTATAGCTGTATTTAGCGCTTTGTTATTCTTCAGTAATGCAAATGCGCAGAAAGAGTTGACGGCAAAAGATGCTGTATTTTTAGCGTTGGAGAATAATTACCAAATTTCTATTGCAAAGAAGCAAGAAGAAATCGCAGTGAAGAATAATAAATGGTCAGAAGCAGGTTTGTTTCCGACGGTAACTTTAGCAGTTGGACAGAATAATTCCATTCAAGATAATACAGACAATCCATTCACATTTACACCGGGAATTATTCTTTCTCAGAGCATTGCTCCCTCTCTAAACCTCAACTGGAACTTGTTCAGCGGGTTTAGAGTGAAAATTTCTAAATTAAGATTAGAACAACTGGAAGAGCAAAGTTCCAACAATGTGATTGCTGTCGTAGAAGCAACAATCCAAGATGTTTTGAAAGCGTACTATACGGCTCAATTGCAGAATGACAGGAAAGAATTGTTTCAAAACGTATTGACTTCTTCAAGAGAAAGATTCGAATATTATGAGTTAAAAGAGAAATACAGCGCGGCTAATTCGTTGGATTTATTGCAATTTAAGAATCAATACTTGACAGATAGTACCAACTTTCTCATGCAAGATATTTCTCATCAAAATGCCTTGAGAAATTTAGGAATTGTGATGAATGATACCGTCTTTATAGAACAAGGATATATTCTTACAGATGAAATTGGAGCCGTAATTACGGATGTTGATTTTAATGCTGCCAACAAAGAAATGATGGCAAATAATCAGAACCTGAAGAATCAATACATTAACTTGGAGTTGCAAAGAAGCAATACGTCTTTGAGAAGGTCATTTTTATATCCAGTTCTTAGTCTAAACGTTGGAGCCAATCCTAGTTGGTCGAAAATTCGAGAAATAAAAGATGACTTATTTGAGCAAGATGCCAATAACTTAACTTACTACGGTAATTTGAATCTTCAATATACATTGTTCAACAATTGGAAGAATAAAAGGGCTGTTGAGGTCTCACAAATTCAAGAAGAAATTGCAGAATTGAACATTGAAAGTATGAAGCAAACACTTTCTAGCACTCTGAAAAACTTGATTGATTTGTATCAGTTGAGAAAACAGTTGGTGGCAATTTCTCAAGAGAATTTAGTCTATGCAGAGAAAGCGTACAATTTAGCAAAGAATAGATACGATATCGGAGCAATCAATTCAATTGATTTAGCAACGTTTCAAAACAACTATCAAAATACGATGATTCAGCATTTTGAGAATCAATTCAATAAAATGGATACCTATTTAGAGATCTATAAAATGACAGGAAAGTTGAGCTTGAATTATTAGTTTTTTATCTCAATGTGACTTTTGTCACATATTTCTACCAACATAAGTCATAGTTTTACTCGTAATAAACTACACATAAACTAAAAGAAACTAATTATGAGTAAACATCATCAAGTCTTGATTATTGGCGGAGGGACAGCTGGAATTATGGTTGCAGCACAATTTCTAAAGAAAAACAAAAGTATTGATATCGGACTAATTGAACCTGCGGATACGCATTATTATCAACCAGCATGGACCTTAGTTGGAGCTGGAACTTTTGATTATGACAAAACAGCTAAACCTATGGCAGAAGTTATGCCTAGTGGAGTTGATTGGATAAAAGATTATGCAACGGGGTTTAATCCAGAGCAAAATTCTGTTTCCACAAAAGCAAGTGGAGATATTACCTATGATTATTTGGTCACTGCACCTGGCTTAATTATGGATACTTCTTTAATTGAAGGGTTAACAGAATCATTAGGTAAAGGGGTAGTTTGTAGTAATTACACAGATTCTAAGCATACATGGGAGGTGTTGAAAAACTTTAAAGGTGGGAATGCAATTTTCACACAGCCGACTACGCCAATTAAATGTGGAGGTGCTCCTCAGAAAATTGCTTATTTAGCGGCAGATTATTTGAGAAAGCAAAAGTTAGCAGATAAATCGAATGTTATTTTTGCAACTCCAGGAGGAGTTATTTTTGGCGTAAAACCAATTGCAGATACTTTAATGAAAGTAATCGCTCGTTATGGAATTCATTTTAAAACTCATTATGCACCCATCAAAATTGATGGAGAAAACAGAAAGGTTACCTTTAAATTGGTAGGTCCTGACGTGAATGAATGTGTTATCAATGAAGAAAATGTGATTGGAGAAAAGGTCATAGGTGATGTTGGAGATTTAACATTAGAAATGGATTTCGACATGCTGCATCTTGCACCTCCTCAAACTGCTCCTAAGTTTATTAAAGAGTCTCCTTTAGTGAATGATGCAGGTTGGTTAGATGTTGATCATCATACCTTGCAACATAATAAGCATCCTAATATTTTTGGTTTAGGTGATGTTGCGGCATTGCCAACAGCAAAAACTGGAGCGGCAATTCGTAAGCAAGTTCCAGTTGTGGTAGATAATCTTTTGGGAATGATTGCAGCGAATAAAATTGGAACAATGTCTTATAACGGTTACTCATCATGTCCATTAGTAACAGGTTATGGTAAGATGGTATTAGCAGAATTTGATTATAAAGGAAATTTCACTCCAGATCCAAAATTGAAACGTTTGTTAATTTCAGACTCTTCGAAAGAACATTGGAGATTGTGGATGCTAAAGAAATATGCCCTTCCATATCTTTATTGGCAAAAAATGATGAAGGGAGAAGAAGTTTAGTTTTTGTTTTAAGTTAAAAGAGAGAGCCGAAAAGCTCTCTCTTTTTGAATTATTGATGCTCTGTAGAATCAAAAATCATTTTTCTCAACAGTTCTTTATCTTTCCTGATAGCCTTCACCCTGTCTTTATCATTCTTCATTAAATACATAAAATGTGCTTTCAGCGAAACGTGTTTGATGTAATGATAAAAGTAATAAGCAAAAAGTCCCATAATCGGCATGGAGACAAAATAAAGAACTTTAATCCAAAAAGTCATCGGAAAAAAGTGGTCTGTGAGGTATAAAAAACCGACGTAATTTAAAGGGTAAATAACCAAGCCCATTAATACTGCAACAGATGCGTAATAATCGACTTCTTTCACAATTCTTGGAATGATATTGTCAGCAAACTGATAGGGAAGAATATTGTGAATAAGACCATATAAGAACAAAGGGAGCCCAATAATAATATATACGGAAGATAGGATGAGCTGCCTAAAAAATATCAATGGTCGATAGTTTCTATCTAGAAATTCAGGTTTGATGGCTAATTGATGCGTTTGCATCTTTATTTTGGTGTACAGTTGAGTGATGTTGAATAGTTGATGAGGATCTGATATTAAAATATTATTTATTTTCTCATAGGTTTCTTTTGCTAGAACAACTTCTTTCTTAACTCCTTTTTCGTCCGATTTTATATATTTATTATTGAGTAAATTGATAATCCCATCAACTAATTTTTCATGTTCTACAGAAGATGAACCAACTAATAATGATTCCATTTCAACCCTAAATTCTTCCGTCAGTTTTTTGGATGCACTCCTCGAATCTTCTTGGTATTCTTCGACTAGTTTTGCAGGTTCAATCGATTCACCAACACTTGCGATAACAGAACTTCTAAACTTTGCAGCGTTGGTATAAACTAAACCGATAGGAATGACCTTTAAATTCGCCTTTCCTTCATTTCTTTTTTCAACCTCTAAGGCAATTCTGGCAGCACCCGTTTTTAATTCTCGTAAAACACGTTCAGGAAAACTATTGCCTTCAGGAAAAATAACTAATGTTTTTCCTGCTTCTAATAACTCATAACATGCCTCGAACGAACTGTTGTTGTCAACGCCTTTTGTATTGGATTCTGTCGCTCTGTTGATTGGTATCATTCCTAAGCTTCGTAGGAATGCCGATTTAATTGGAGAACTAAAAAAAGTTCCTTTGGTCATAAAATGGATCGGTTCTTTACATACTTGACCCAAAATCCATCCGTCCATTAATGTGTTGGGATGATTGGCAATTAAAATACGAGGACCATCGTGCTCCAGTCCTTTGAAATTCTTGATGTGAATCTCTTTGTAATACAACTTGATCCCAAGTCCGATGAGTATTTTGAGTAAACGATAGATCATTTGAGAGGAAAGATATTCATTTTTAATTAAGAATGAATGATTAAGAATGAATAATTTGACACA
>DQTF01000140.1 GCA_015662935.1 Crocinitomicaceae bacterium
CTTTCTTGAGAAAAAGACTGAGCAAATAAACTTCCACATAAGATCGAGCAAAGAATAAAAATGAATACTACTTTTTTGACGCGCACTTTCATTCTCAATTCTTCATTCTTAATTAATTTCCTCCTCCAACTTAAACGCACTCGTTTTATGGAAAGTTAGCTCTGGATAATCTTGCTCTGCCATTTGTAATAAGAAAGTCGTTTCTGCTAAGAAAACAAGATTGTCGTCCTTATCTTTTGCGATGTATCTAGTCTTAGCTCTTTTGAATTCTTCCAATTTTGCATCATCTGTTGTTGTAATCCAACAAGCCTTATGATAGTTCTTAGGTACAAATCGACATTTTGCACCGTATTCATGATCCAAACGATAACTGATAACCTCAAATTGAAGTTGTCCTACCGTTCCAATTATTTTACGATTACCAGGTTGTAGAATAAACAACTGCGCAACTCCTTCGTCCATTAATTGTCGAATACCTTTGTCCAGCTGCTTCGATTTCATTGGGTCTAAATTCTCCAATTCCATAAAAATCTCAGGCGAGAAGCTTGGTATTCCTTTAAAGTTAAATTTCTCTCCTTCTGTTAATGTATCTCCAATTTTAAAATTGTTAGAATCGTATAATCCGACAACATCACCAGGATATGCTTCTTCAATCACGCTTTTGTCTTGCGCCATGAATGAAGTAGGGTTCGGAAATTTCATTTTCTTCTCATTTCTTACATGATTGTAGAATGTATTTCGTTGAAATTTACCAGACACAATTCTCAAGAAAGCAATTCTATCTCTGTGTTTTGGATCAAGGTTGGCATGTATTTTAAAAACGAATCCAGAGAATTTAGGGTCGGTAGGTTCTACTCGTTTTGTATCTGCATCACGACCAATTGGAGAAGGAGAAATTTCGCAGAAAGCATTCAATAATTCTTGCACACCGAAATTATTAACAGCAGACCCGAAGAATACAGGAGCAACTTCTCCCGCCAAATAATCTTCTCTTTTAAAAGGGTCATAGACGCCTTCTATCATTTCTATTTCTTCACGCAATTCATCCGCCTCGTCTTTGCCAATCATTTCATCTAATTCGTTAGAATTAAGATCGGATAATGATTGTAAGTCGTCAGATATGCCAGTTTTGTTAGGAGAGAAGAGGTTGAGTTCTTTCTTGTAAATGTTATAAACACCCTTAAAGCGATCGCCCATCCCAATCGGCCAAGAGAGAGGGCAAACTTTTATTTTAAGAACGGATTCTAATTCATCCAATAAATCGAATGATTCTTTTCCATCTCTATCCATTTTATTGACGAAGATGATAACGGGTGTTTTTCTCATTCTACAAACCTCCATTAATCGTTTAGTTTGTGCCTCAACACCACTTGCAACATCGATAACTAAAATCACACTATCGACAGCAGTTAAGGTTCTAAATGTATCTTCTGCAAAATCCTTGTGACCAGGAGTATCTAAAATATTGATTTGCTTTCCGTTGTAATGAAAAGCCATTACAGAGGTTGCCACAGAGATTCCTCTTTGTTTTTCGATTTCCATAAAATCAGAAGTCGCAGTCTTCTTAATCTTATTGTTCTTAACAGCTCCAGCAGACTGAATTGCACCACCAAAAAGTAATAACTTCTCCGTTAATGTTGTTTTACCAGCATCCGGGTGAGAGATGATACCAAATGTTCTTCTTTTTTCTATTTCGATGGAATTGCTCATGGAATTTTCTTAAAACTAGGCGACAAAGGTACAGATTTTAGCTTGTTAAAGCTAGTTGCAATTTGTTTGCCAATAAAAAAGCCAATTCAGAAGAATCAGCTGTATTTTTATGATTGAGAATTATTTTTTTACGTACTGTGTGAGGATGACAATTCTTACACCTTCTACTTTTCCTTCAATGTGTTCTGCATTGTCATGAACTAATGTGATGTTTCGAACAGCTGTTCCACGCTTAGCAGTAAAATTACCACCACCTTTCACTTTTAAATCTTTAATTAAAACCACAGTGTCTCCTGCGTTTAATTGAACACCATTACTATCCAGATGCATAAGAGCCTCTTCAGATGAAACGCCATCCTTTGCCCAAGCTTCTGTTTCTTCTTCCATGTAGAATATTTCCAATAAGTCGTTAGGCCAACCTTCGTCTTTTAATTCGTTAAGCAATCTCCATGCAGTCACTTTTACAGCGTCAACCTCACTCCACATACTGTCATTCAAACATCTCCAATGATTTGTGTCGAGATCCTTTTCTCCAGTTACTTGTGACAAACAATTAGTACAGATATGAATGCAATTTTCTAGTTTATCACCTGATTTAGGAGAAACAATATGTATGTTTAAATCTTCTTGAGCTGTACACAACTCACAGTTTCCATTACTTCTTTTTCCTAATTCTTTCTTCATTTTACCTAATTTGAAACAATATTACTATTTCTTACCAAAAAATGCTAATAATGATTGTTCAAAATAACTTATCGTACGGTGAGGAACTAATTATGATATCTTTGCTCAGATATTAATTTTGATACGATGGAAAGAAGTTTTGGAGAATATTTAAATGGATCACAGTTTAAAGTTCTAGATGAAAGAGAAGTAAGAGCAAGTGCGGGAATTATGTTTTTCTTAGCGCTAATTGCATTTATTAATGTTGATTTTTTTCAAAGATTCTACGTTGTTTCTGCAGTTTCAGGGTTTTTAATGATAAATTTTATGATTGGTATTTTCATTAACCCTAAATACGCTCCGACTATGATGATTGCAAAAATGATTGTTAAAGACCAGTCTGCATTGCCTATTGGTGCTATTCAAAAGAAGTTTGCTTGGGGATTAGGTTTGGGGTTAGCAATTACGATATTTGTTCTTTCTCTTTTCTTACTAGGTGATTTACGTTTTTTTAAACCTGTTTGCTTGTTGTGTTTGATATGTATAGCATTGCTTTTTTTAGAAACAGCATTTGGTATTTGCGTTGGTTGTAAGATTTACCATTATGCATTAAAATTAAAAATGCTTCCTCAGCCTGAAGTTAATCCAAATTGTATGGGTGACTCTTGTGAGGTCTAATTACTTCCAAGTTTTAAGTTCTACAGAACTCTCACTGACTTCAAGGTAAGTACAGTAATTGATCCATTCTCCAAGATTAAAATAAGTGGAATTATTCCCTAAATCATGTGATAAAGGAAGATGCCTATGCCCGAATACAAAGTAATCTGTATGTTTTTTCGCTAATTCTTCTTTACAGAATTGAATCAACCATTCTTTCTCTTCTCCTAAGAATTTCTCATCGTCAGAACCTGTTTTTGCACGACTTGTTTTCGAAGATTTATCCGCAAGCCAGATTCCAAAGTTGGGGTGCAAACGAGCAAAAGACCATTGGCAGAATTTATTAGCAAAAACTTTTTTTAAGAATTTATAACCTTTGTCACCAGGTCCTAAACCATCTCCATGTCCGATAAAGTAAGATTTTCCAAAGTAAATTCTTTCGATTGGTTCTCGATGAAGTTCAACACCTAATTCTTTTGGGAGGTAATCGAAAATCCACATGTCATGGTTTCCTGTAAAAATATGAATAGGAATACCACTGTCTGAAAGTTCGGCAATTTTACCGAGAATTCTGACAAAACCACGAGGAACTGCTCGTTTGTATTCGAACCAAAAATCAAAGATGTCACCGACAAGGTAGATTTCTTTGGCTGTTGGAGCAATGTGATTGAGCCAATCAACGATTTTCTTTTCACGAACAAGACTTGTTTCGTAATCTGGAGCTCCTAAATGGAAGTCCGATGCAAAATATATCTTCTTCTGTGAATCTTCCATTCTTACTTGCCGAATATTTTTTCAAGCTCCATTGCTAGATCATGCGCACGTAACTTTGTTCTGATGATGTTCCCTTCTGCATCAATTAGTACCGTAAAAGGAATACTTCCAACTCCGTAAATTTTTCCAACTCTACTTTGCCAGAATTTTAAATCACTCACATGATTTGGCCATGACAAATTATCTTTTTTGATGGCTCCTAACCAATTCTCTTTCTTTTTGTCAAGAGAAACACTCAAAACAGTGAAACCTTGGTCTTTGTATTTCTCGTACAATTTTACAACAGCAGGATTCTCTCTACGACAAGGTCCACACCAAGATGCCCAAAAATCAAGAAGAACTACTTTTCCTTTCAAATCAGAAAGTTTCATTTTAGTTCCATCTGGTTTTGTTTCTTCAAAATCAGGAGCTGGTTTTCCTGGAGCTAAAACATTCTTAGCTTCTTCTTGTTTTTTAATTTGAACAAAATTCTTTTGCAATGCTTGAATAGTTGGCGATTCTCCAAAACACCTTGATAATTGATTGACGATTGATTGATACGTTGCAAAATCTTTAGAAGGGTCAATGGCTTCAATAGCTGCAAATAATGCAGGAGAATTTGCATTTCGAGCGATAAAAGTGCGTTGTTCTCCATCAAAAGTTTTAGCTTCTCTCGCCATTTGTTGATTAACCGCATCTTTCCTTGAAGGATCCTTTTTAATGTCTTGCTGTGCTTGATAAATTCTAGCCGACCATTTATTTAACTTCTGAATGTGTTTATGCATTTTAGAAGAATGGTCAGAGTTAACGATATTCGCAAACTTTCCTAAATCAGAACCGTCACCATAGATTTTGATATCTGCATCTTTCTTTAAGATAAGGTGAATTTTTGTCGTCCCAATTTTCAACGAATAATAATCAGGAGCAGGAATTTCTCCATTAATTTTAAAGTTCCCGTCTGCGGACATTTTAGTACCAAGAATAATCCTGTCACCTTTTGCGGTGTTTTGTACGATGAAAACAGAATCAACTGGAGAGTTGAATATCATTCCCGAAACGGTAATGTTCGTTTGCCCCCATAAAACGGGAGTAAAAAGTAAACTTACGAGTATTGCTTTTAATTTCATTGTTCTTATTTTTTCAAAAGTTCTTTCAATTTTTGTTCCAAACTTGCTCCTCTCAATCCCGTTGCAATAATATTCCCCTTTTTATCTACTAAAACGGTGTGTGGAATAGAATTAAAACCATATAATTGAATCATTGGAGAACCCCATTCTTTTAAATCACTGACGTGATTAGGCCAAATTAGACCATCCGTCTCAATTGCTTTTTTCCAAGCATCTGCTTTCTTATCTAGAGAAACAGAATAAATAGTAAAATCTAAATCTTTGTATTCATTGTAAACTTTTACAAGGTTAGGACTTTCTCTTCTGCATGGTCCACACCAAGATGCCCAAAAATCAATTAAAACATATTTTCCTTTTAAAGAAGACAACTTAATGATGTTACCATCAGGATTAGGAAGAGCAATTTCTGGAGCAATTCTTTCTCCAGAGTTATTTGCTATATATTGGTTGTAAGCCAATTCTATTTGATATGCTTGACTAGAAATTGCAGCTGTTAATGGAGAATCAGGATATTCTTTAGAATAAGCATCCGCAACTGATTTTAATACGTCAATATTTTCTTTTTCATAATTTTCAAACCCCATTGATGGAGTAGAAGAAGATGATAAAACAATGTTAAAAGGGCTAGATGGATTTTCTTTCATTTTAGCAATCGCAAAATCATCGACAGTACTCTTTAATAAAATAAACCTTTTGGTCATTTCAGCCTCGTCCAGCTTCCCTTGCTCTTTCATTAGTTTTTCTTGCTCAGAATGAAAGGTTGCGTATTTTTTCATGTACTCAGTCATAGTAGAAGCCCATTCTGTTCCTGAGATCTCTGGTGTCATTGCAAAGTCATTATATGTTCCATCGACTACCACTTGATCGTTCGGAACTAAAGTCATAGGAATGATCCTGTCATTACCTTCTCCCAATCGAAGTTGATACATGCCTAGTCCTGGAATTTTCCCTAAAATTTCAAAATGTCCATTTTCATCAGCCGTCGTTTTGGAAACGTCAATTTTCCCTTGTTGACTAAGTGCCTCGACATAAAACACTTTTCCTTCCGATCCAGCAATTGTTCCGGAAATTGAAAAATTATCTCCATCATTCAGTTCGATAACTTCGTTTGTTGACTCTCCTGAGCAAGCAGTTAAGAATATTAAAAGAAGACTAAATAAAGAGATTTTAAATACCATAGAATGTGTTTTTTACAAATTGTCTAATGCTTTACGCATTAATTGACTGGCTGCTTTAGGATCGGCCTTTCCTTTTGAAACTCTCATTAATTGCCCCATGAAGAAGCCTGTCAATTGCTTTTCTCCATTTTTATATCTTTCGACTTCTGCAGAATTACTGGCAATAACTTCGTTGATATATTCTTGCAAAGAATCTTCGTTAGAGTCCTGAATTAGGTTCATTGATTCAGCAATCTTAAGAGGCGACTTAGAAGCATCTTCTAATAATGCAGGGAATACTTTTTGTGAGGCAACCGTTGAAGAAATTTTTCCTTCATCGATAATCGAAATCATTTCTGCAATTGTTTTAGCAGAAATAGGGAAGTCGGTAACTTCTAGTCCATTATGATTCAAATAAGATTTAATATCTCCCATTAACCAATTGGCTGCAGCTTTATGATTCTTCGTTTGGGCAATAATTTCTTCGTAGAATAAAGCAAGATCCTTATTATCTGTGATGTTGTAAGCATCGTATTCCGAAAGACCGAGTTTTTGCGTGTATTTAATGAATAAATCACGCGGCAATGCTGGCATCTTTGCTTTTATTGCATCAATTTGCTTTTGATCAACAGTTAAAGGCAATAAATCTGGTTCTGGAAAGAAACGGTAATCATTTGCTGCTTCTTTAGAACGCATAGAAATAGTTGAATTGTTCAATGCGTCAAACGAACGAGTTTCTTGTGCAACGATTTCTCCTTCCTCAATGAGTTCAATGTGACGATTAATTTCAAACTCAATTGCTTTTTGTACATTTCGCATAGAGTTCATGTTCTTTACCTCAACTCTACGCCCGTATTCTTTCGAACCTTTCAGCATGACGGAGATATTTGCATCACAACGCATTGAACTCTCTTCCATATTACCATCACAGATTTCTAAATACCTCAATATTTTTCTAACCTCAGTTAAGTAATTGTATGCTTCATGAGAACTTCTTAAATCAGGTTCAGAAACAATTTCAATCAAAGGAATACCTGCTCTATTTAAATCGACAAGTGTATCGTGAACATCAACATCATGGATACTTTTTCCAGCATCTTCTTCCATGTGAATTCTAGTGATGCGAATTGCCTTATCTTCATCGTTGTCATCTTTTATGTAAACGCGACCATTCTCACAAATAGGAGTTCTGTCTTGCGTTATTTGATAACCTTTAGGAAGATCAGGGTAGAAGTAATTCTTTCTGTCAAAGCTTTGCAACTCTGTAATATCAGATTCGCAGGCAATTCCCATTCGAATAGCAAACTCAATTGTTCGCTTATTCATTTTAGGCAAAGTTCCCGGATGCCCCAAAGTAACAACACTAACATTTGTATTAGGAGTTGCACCAAATTCATTCACATCGGAAGAATAGGCTTTACTCTTGGTTAACATCTGTGCATGAACCTCTAGTCCAATTACAGCTTGATATTTAGATCGAATTTCTTCTTTCATTTTTTTATTCTTAAACTCTAGAAATAAGTTCTCTCATAATGATGGTCATCTTAGGCTCTTGTCTGTTGGCAACCGCGATAACATCTTCATGTGTTGTTTCTTGTATAACACCAGGCACACCTAAATCAGTAACAATTGAAACAGCAAAACAAGGAATTCCCATGTGACGTGCAACAATTACTTCAGGA
>DQTF01000191.1 GCA_015662935.1 Crocinitomicaceae bacterium
ACCAGAAGTTCAAGCGTATTTTAAATCTGGAAAAACATTTGATGAATGGTACCAAATGGCGCATTGGGAATTTATTTCCAAAAGTGGGCAATCTGGAACATGGAAAGCACTGAAGGAAAATGCTCCCGATGAATGGCAAATTTCTTACAAGCAATTAACTTTTCAACTAGGTTTAACAAAGTTTAAGCACACAGGTCTGTTTCCTGAGCAAAGAATCAATTGGGATTTTATATCAGAGAATTTAGACTATGAAGATCGATTTTTGAACTTATTTGCATACACAGGGGCTGCCTCAGTTGTTGCAAAGAAAGAAGACGCAATTACCTTTCATGTGGATTCTGTTAAGCAATTAATTTCTTGGGCAAAAGAGAACATGGAATTGTCTAATTTGGAGAATATCAAATGGGTACATGAAGATGCGTTGAAATTTGCTCAACGCGAATTAAAACGAGGGAATAAGTACAAAGGAATCATCATGGATCCTCCTGCTTATGGAATTGGCGCAAAGAAAGAACGTTGGAAATTAGAAGATAAACTCGATGAATTAATGGAAAGTGCTTCCAAAATATTGGAAAAAGGCGGTTTTTTAATTCTGAATACCTATTCTCCTAAAATAAATCTACAATTACTGAGAAGCAAGGCGAACTATCATTTTAGAAACCGACATTTTGAAGTCAATGAGCTGTGGATGAAAACGAGCACTGGAAAGGAATTGTATTACGGGAATTTATTGAGGGTGGGGTAAAATCTTATCCGCTAAAACATCACTCAATTTAAAATAACTCTCTACCGTCCAACCACCAACGTGTGGAGAAAGAAGTGTTTTCTCTGAATTTAGGATGTATTTAAAATCCTCATTCATTTCTTGCTCAAAAAAGGATTCAAAACTCGATTTTTCGTATTCTAAAACATCTAGACACGCACCGATTACTTTACCATTC
Source organism: Crocinitomicaceae bacterium (assembly GCA_015662935.1). Taxonomy (GTDB): domain Bacteria; phylum Bacteroidota; class Bacteroidia; order Flavobacteriales_D; family Crocinitomicaceae; genus UBA4466. Next base: position 942 of record DQTF01000191.1, read on the forward strand.
TTCAAAGAATGAACCAAAGCCGATGTTTTTACAACCTTGCCACGAGAAAGGTTAATTAGGTATATATTCTTCGCAAACGAAGCAAAGAAATCATCATTGGCAAAATAAATCGTTTCTTCATTCTGCGGAATATGAAAACTCACGACATCACAACTCTGAAACAATTCTTCAAGTGTTGATTCTTTTACAAACTCATTTCCAAAACCCGATTTATATTTGTCGTACGCAAGAATTTCAACATCAAAACCTCTTAATTTTTTTGCAAAAGCAGAGCCGTTATTCCCATAACCGATAATTCCGACAGTTTTTCCGTCGAGTTCAATTCCTCGATTACCTTCTCTGTCCCATTTGCCATTTTTTACTTCTCTGTCGGCTAAATGCAGTCGATTAAAAAGTGATAGTAACATTCCTAGTGCATGTTCTCCAACAGCATTTCGATTGCCTTCAGGCGCGTTGTATAAAGCGATGTTATTTTTCTGGCAATAATCGACGTCAATATTCTCCATTCCTGCACCCGAACGAGCAATAAACTTTAGGTATTTTGCTTGAGAAAGAAAACTTGCTTCCATTCGAAACCTAGATCTAATAACGACTCCAGACATATCTATGATTTCTTTTTCACATTCTTCTTTAGATAGTTTTGTGCCATCAATACAAATGTATCCGGCTTTCGTTAATCTTTCTTGAAGAATAGGATGAACGATATCTATAAAGAGGACTTTCATGTTTCGAGCTTTCGAGAGTTAGATTATTCGAAAGCTCAAACAATCTAACACTCTAATTTAAATTCCATACATCAATATTCCTATCGTCAAGTAAATAAACAACCCAACGACATCATTTAATGTTGTGATAAAAGGACCTGTAGCTAACGCAGGATCAATTTTATATTTATCAAGCAAAAGTGGAATCAATGTACCAAAGATACCTGCAATAATAATGACGGTAAACAATGATAAACTGACAACTAGACCCAAAGTAGAACTATCAAAAACATAAGCAATTCCGTAAATAATGACCGAGAGAATAAATCCGTTTAATAAAGCAACCAATGTTTCTTTGGTGATTTTCTTAAAGATAGAACCAAATTGATCTGTTCCTCTTGCGAGTGATTGCACCACAATTGCAGATGATTGCACACCAACATTACCGCCCATGGCTGTAATTAGTGGAATAAAGAACGCTAATGCTGGAACTTCTGCAATTCCGCCTTCAAAACCGGCAATAACTTGCGCGCCAAATACACCTCCCATTAATCCGATGAGTAACCAAGGCATTCTTGCACGAGAAATTTTCCATACTGAGTCATCTGATTCAATGTTCTCCGAAATACCAGATGCCATTTGAAAATCTTTCTCCGCTTCGTCTTTGATAATATCTACCACATCATCAATCGTAATTCTACCAACAAGTTTGTTGTTTAAATCAACCACGGGAATAGACACCAAGTCGTATTTCTCCATGATTCTTGCAACTTCTTCACTTTCAGCATCTGTTTTAACAGAAATAACATTCTTGTTCTGGTGTAAATCAGCAATCTTAGTGGTCGGCTGAGCAAAAAGTAATCTTTTTAAAGAAAGAAAACCAAGTAGTTTCTCCGATTCATCAACAACATATATCGTATAGACTTTTTCAACTTCTTCCGCTTGTTTTCTAAGGTCAAGAACGCATCGATTAACAGGCCAGTCAATCGAAACTTTCATAAATTCCTTTTGCATCAAACCACCAGCAGTATCTGGATCATAATTTAAAAGATCAACAATATCTTCAGCAGTCTCATCGTCTTCGATTTGAGAGATAACCTCTTCTACTTGCGACTTAGGAAGCTCGCCCATTAAATCGGCAGCATCATCTGAATCTAGCTGCTCAACTTGCTCTGCAATTTCTTTGGTGGAGAATGACTTCAAAATTTCTTCACGAAGATCTTCATCCAACTCCATTAATATATCACCCTGTACTTCTTCTTCTAAAAGATTGTATACGTAAACAGCTCCATCTTCATCAAGTTCATCGATGATTGTTGCAATATCTGCATCATGCAATTCACAGACATTATCTTGTATCCAAGTAGAATTTTGACGCGCAATTGCATCATTCAGCTTTTCAAGAAAATCTTTCGTTAATTCAAAACGCATGACTTGAGTTTTGTGCAAAGATAATACTTTTTTAATCGTGATTTGATCAGCTTCTTATTCTTCAGAATGTTTGTAGCTAAACAACCCATAAAACAAAGCAAAAAAGGTAACGCCTGTTTGCGTCTCAATCGTATCTTCTATCATAAATGAAGCAAGAATAATAGCGATAAATGCAATGGCCAAAATATTTTTACTTCTTAGATTAAAACGAATAAAAGAATAGAAAACAAAGAGGAAATAGAGCAATCCAAAGACTCCAAAAGTAATTAGAACCGTTAAATAATAATTGTGAGATCGGTGTCGATTGTTTTCATCTAATAGCGTTTTGTTTTTTTCATATTGAGCATCGAATGCATCCTGAACATCGCCTGTTCCAACACCAAATAGAAGATTGTCAGATGCAACTTGAAAACCCGTCCTCCAAAATTCAAGACGTTCTAATAATGAATGACCATTAGGGTTTGAATTGTTAATTAACTGGTATTTAACCCCGTACAACCTTCCAAGTAGTCCTTGGTGATAGGCGCTCGTCATCCCGTTTTCGATGTTTGCTATATCTTGCTGATTCAATTTACTTAAACCATCAGCGTCTTTTCTCAATTCTTTAGAAGCAAGGTAGCGGATGATAGTTTGCATTATTGGTTGTCCTTTTCTATCTGTAGAATCGATAGAAATTGAAGAATACTTTTTCCAGTCAGTGGCCAACTCTTCTTCACAAATAAACAAAAGTAAAGGTTGGTTGGTTTCTGCAGAGAATATAGAAGAATCGTGCTTATAAAGGTGTCCTTCCTTTGTACGTTCATTAAAATCGATTGTGCTGTAATCAAATTGATGAGGTTGAAATAACCATGCAAACAATCCAATAATCGAAGCAGTAAGGATAAGAACAGGGAGAATTGCAATTACTTTGTTTTTTTGATAAAACCAATGAATCCAATAAATGAGAAATACTACTGTTGTGGTAATTAATCCTGAAATCACCTGGCTGTACAGAGTGTAAAGAATCAACCAAACGACGAGCAATAGAAGAATGATTTTTCGCTTACTGGTTTTTAATTGATGTAAAAGAACAGCAATTACCACAGAAATAATGATTGCAAAACGAACGTGTGATGTAAAATGGGACAATCCTCGAATGTCGTCGTATTCTACTTGACCAATCCAGTGATTGTATAACGCAAAATTGAGAAGTGAAAGAAAAATCACTGTTCCAGAAAAGACACCAAGAATGATTTTTAAGTGCGTTTTATTGCTTACTGGTTTTGCGGCAAGAATTGTTGGAATAACCAAAAGAGGTAGTTTTCCGTTCAAATCATGAAGTGCAAAATCCATATTGGTAGACCCAATTAACCCGATTATATGCAAAAGAAAGAAACCTAATGCTAAAAGATAAACGTTGTTACTTTTTAGATTATTCCAATACGTTCTAAAATCGGCTTCTAGTAGCAAGTTCAAAACAATGAACATCATTGAGATGGACATGACAACTTTATTGAGAGGTATCCCAAAAGCAATTCCGCAAAGTCCTAAAAGGTGCAAATATAAGTGTGTATTCTTTCCGAAGAATCGGTTTAACATAGTACAGTTTTGGTTTTCACAAAGAAGTGAAGAAGTCGTAATTAGAAGGAAAACGCCTATTTACCCAAAATAGTATTGTAAGTTGATTTATTTTTAAGAATTTCTAGCGACTCTTTGATGTATAAGTCATTTTTAAAGGATTGAATTGCTCGTCCATCTTGGTAATAATAACGAGAAACAATTTCATTGGAAAGAATAGATTTCAACTGTGTTTCAAACTTCTCTAGGTCTCTCTCTTTCGATGGAATCACTTTTGCCATTAATGCTTCGTACTCATCCTTAATATCATCGTAAAACTCTTCCTTTTCTGCCGTTTTTTTCATGTTTTTCAGTTTCTCTTCAGAAGCAGTGGAATAAGTAAACTCTTGTTCTAAAACATACTTTTTAAAGTCGCTGTATTCGGATTCAGATAAGTTAAACTCATTGGCAGAGGCAAGAGTTGAATGTGAATAATAATATTGAGTCGCATAATCGAAAATTAAATTGTTTTGCAAAATTGTTGCCGTTAATCTACTCAGTTTTCGTTGCTTTACGAGTCTGTCTGGCTCAACGCCTCGACCGTCAATTACATCCCTTCCGTTTTTCGTTTTAAAGATGGTAATTAAAGAATCAGGGACTTCTTTTACATCCTCTTCATCCATTTTATCGTAATACTCTAAACGCTGAACACATCTTCCTGAAGGAGTGTAGTACTTCGCAATTGTCAACTTCATCTTAGAACCATAATCCAAATCATAGGTTCTTTGCACCAAGCCTTTGCCATAAGACTGTGTCCCAACAATTACTGCTCTGTCCAGATCTTGTAAACTACCAGAAACGATTTCACTTGCAGAAGCAGAACCTCCGTTGACCAAAACAACAATCGGAATATCAAGATCTACGGGAGCGTAGCGCGTTTTGTATTCTCTGTTCTCTTCTAAAACTCTCCCCCTAGTTGTAACCACAATTTGATTTTTAGGGACAAATAAGTTGACGATATTGACAGCTTCAATAAGCAATCCACCACCGTTGCCTCTTAAATCAAGCACCAATTCTTCCATTCCTTGTTCCTTTAATTGTAAGAATGCTTTTTTCACTTCTGCAGAAGCAGTTCTCGTAAAACTGTTCAATTTAATATACCCAATCTTGTTCTTCAACATTCCCGAATAAGGAACGTCGGCTAGTTTAATTTCATCGCGGGTGACAGTAATTGTTATTTTCTCAACACTATTTCTTTCCACTTCAATTTCTAAATTGGTGCCTTTTGGTCCCTTTAAAACGCTTGATACTTCCGAAGAATTCTTGTTCTTCATTTCTTTACCATCAATGGATAAAATTTTATCTCCCGCTTTCAGACCGCTTTTATCAGCTGGTTTTCCTTCGTAAGGTTCAGCAACATATACAAAGTCACCTTTTTTTCTGATTAACGCTCCAATTCCTCCATACTGTCCAGTCGTCATCATTTGATAATCTTCAATATTTGATTCGTGATAATAAACCGTATAAGGATCTAGTTTTTTTAACATGGCATCTATCGCCGTTTTTGATAAATTTCCAGTTTTAATATCATCCACGTAATATTTATCCAGGTGCTCATAAATTTGATCCATGAGCTCCATGCTTCGCACGACTTCAAAACCGTTGGACTGTGAAAGACCGGTAAAACCAATTAATATAAAGCTAAAAATTAAATTAATGTGCATTCTTTTTTTCATCTAACTGTTGTATCATTTTGTCAAATAATTTGACGATTTTTTTCTGCAATACGTCTGAAGAAAACTCTTCTTTCGAGGAGTAAATTAAGAAGAATGCGAGTTGCATTTCTTTTTCAACCAACTTTCTTTCTAACATTGTTTTGTTTAAACGAACGGCTTCTTTAGTAATTCGTTTCATTCTATTGCGTTGATAAGCAAATCGAAACGTTCTCTTAGGAGCAGAAATCACAAACTTAAAAGGGACTGCTTCTTCCATTTTAACAGGCTTCCAAAAGACAGTAAATGGAAAACTGGATATTTTACTACCTTCTTCAAACAAAGAATCAATAGTGATTTTGCTTTTTAGAGAATAAATACGACCTAGCTTGTTGTTAAGTTGAAGTTCCAATCGGTTTAATTATTTTTCATCTCCTGATTTAATCGAGGAAGATTGATTTTTTCTTTTACAATAAAACTGGTCGGAAATTCTGCTTCTATTTCTGCCTTTATTTTCTCTGCTTCTAATCGAGTTCTGAAATCTCCTACTTTTAAGAAAAAACTAGGTGCGTTATAGGTTGTGTAAGTGTCAATCTTTGGAAATCTTGCAATAAAAGAACCTCTATTTGCATTTAATTTTGACTTATCAGAATCAAAGAATAATTGAATTCTATACCCATCAATTTGAGGGTGAACAGCAGGTGGTTTTACTTCACTTTGCTTTTTTACAAGTGCATCAATGCGACTATCTTTTATAATTTGAACATCTCCTTTTTGAGAAAAAGCAAGTGTACTTATGAATAGGATGAGTGATAAAAAAGTTAATTTCATTAGATTCTAATTCGTTAAATTACATTTCAAAATTACGAAATACTTTAATCAATCATCATGCCGAATGAAAATTAAAAATTTAGAGTGAATTAATTGAGCCAAAGAATGTTATAAATTGTTTCAAATCAATTTTTGCAACCCCCTTATTTAGAATTGTTCTAAATTAGCATTTAGAACTTTAAATTTGTCACAAAACTGTCATAAAATACTTCAATTCTACTAAATTTGCTTCCGTCAAGAAGTGTTTTTTGACGATAGACTAACAGTTTTTTACATGGAAATATCTAGTAGTCAGATGTTTAGAAATCTTAGAAAATGGAGCTTTGGAGCAATTACATTGTTGTTTTTGTCCAACTCATTCAATTCTCTCGCACAAGGAGAAGACCTGTTCAAGGTAAAATGTGCAACGTGTCATCAAGTTTTTAAGGATGGTACAGGGCCCAAACTTTTTGAAGTTCGCCAGAAATGGGAAGAAGGAGGAGCGCTTGATGGATCTATTTACCAATGGGTAAATAATTTTGATGCCGCTATGGCAGCTGATCCTTACGCTGTTGCTGTAAGTGCTTATTCAGGAACAAGTATGAATAAGTTTCCGGATCTTTCTACAGATCAAATCAATGCTATTTTTGATTGGGTGGATTCGCAAGAACAACAAGTTGTAGGCGGAGACACTGTTTCTACTGGCGGAGGTGCTAATATAGAAGAAAAAGAATCTTCAACAGGTTGGATTTGGATCATATTAGGTCTTGTCTTTGCGACATTAATTTTTGCAATCGGTGGCGTTAGAAGACAATTGCAGTCGGCTACTGCTGAAGCAGAAGGTGTAGAATACAATGAGAATGCAACCTTCAAGGAAGAAGTTAAGCAGTGGGGCTGGAATAACAGAAAGAAAGTTGTTGTTGGAGCAGTCGTTTTAACAATGGGGTTAGTTGTTGCATTATTCTTAAGTCTATATACTATTGGTATAGTTGAAGACTATCAACCTTCGCAACCAATTGCGTTCCCTCACTCAGTTCACGCTGGAACGAACGGAATTGATTGTAAATATTGCCACAATACGGTTACAGAATCTAAAACGGCAGGTTTGCCAACAGTTAATGTTTGTATGAACTGTCACAAGCAAGTTACAGGAAGTACACCTGAGCAGTCAGAGAAGATTGCTAAGATTTACGAAGCGGCAGGATTTGATCCCGAAGGAGGAGGTAAATATACAGGAGAAACAAAACCTATTATTTGGAATAAGGTTCATAATCTTCCTGATCATGTTTATTTTAATCACTCTCAACACGTTGTTGTTGGAGGAATTGATTGTAAACAATGTCACGGTGACATGACCAAAATGACGGAAACGGCAAAAGTTCAAACAATTGCAGACTTAAATAAAGTAGAAGGAAACATCAAGTTAACTAGAACAACCTTAACAATGGGTTGGTGTATTGAATGTCACCAAGAGAAAGAAATTTCAATGGGAACACTTGATACGAAGAAAGACGGTTATTACGATGAAATTCACAAGCGACTGGTTAGCAATGACAGAGCTCTTTATGGTGAATACCTTGAAGATGGTAAGGTAACTGTTAAAGAATTAGGTGGATGGGAATGCGCTAAATGCCATTACTAAAATATACGAACAAGAAGAATTCGAAATAAGGATATGGGATCGACAAGAAAATATTGGAAAGGAATTGATGAGTTAAAGCAAACTCCTCAGTTTATTGAATCCAGAGATCAAGAATTTCCAACTCAAACTTCTGTTGAAGAGTTTTTGGGTGATGATAATCTGAAAGAAACATCGACAGCTCGTCGTGATTTCTTAAAGTTTCTAGGGTTTAGTGTTGCTGCGGCAACTGTTGCGGCGTGTGAAGCGCCAGTAATTAAAGCTATTCCTTATGTAAACAAGCCTGAGAATGTTACTCCAGGTATGGCTACCTGGTACGCTTCAACGTATTATGATGGAAATTCTTACGCAAGTATCTTGGTTAAAACAAGAGAAGGGCGACCAATTTTCGTGAAAGGAAATAAAGATTTTGGAATTACTGCTGGAGGAACAAACCCTCAAATTATTGCATCAGTTTTAGGGTTGTATGATAGTGAAAGGTTAACAGGTCCTACTGTAAAAGGAGAGGCTGCTGATATCACATCTGTTGACAAGAAGATTAAAGGAGCATTAAAAGCTGCTGGTAAAGTTGTTTTACTTTCAAATACAGTAATCAGTCCTTCTGTGCAGGGAGCAATTGCAGAATTAGCAACTTCAGTTGGCGAAGATAAATTTGAACACATTCAATACGATGCTGTTTCTTATGCAGGA
>DQTF01000268.1 GCA_015662935.1 Crocinitomicaceae bacterium
AAACAGTAAAATGGCTTCGAGGAATCGAGGCCATTTTTTTTGTTTGAGAATTGAACAATATGTTTTCTCAGCCTTTTTTATTAACTTGTCGATATTGTATAACTAACTTCATCTTCAGGATTTCCGCTGTTTCAAGACATCTCTATGGGGAAATGAACGATTCATTGTTGGGTTTCAAGTTCATTTTTAAAATGGTAATTATAGAATTCAAAACACATATCGAAACGAGTGACCAGTGAAACAATTGCTCAAAACGAAGTAGAATAATTAAGAATTAAAAACGACTTCGAAAAACCAATGCTATTTTTTTGCCTTCCTTACCTAGATTAAAATGATTATTAAATAATAGGATTTCTAACTGCTTTTCCTTTTCTTTGATAATTAACAACCAATTAAATAGAGAAGAGTATGCCGATAAGAATGGTCAAAGATCCAGGAGGGAATAAACCTAAAAGAAAAATAAGAACGAGAAATAAATCAAATTTCAAAGGGGGAGGAGGATCCGGTATTGGAGGACTAGTAGGAGGATTGTTACCTTCTTTACTGCCAATGCTAATGAAAAAGCCAAAGTTGCTAATAATTGCTGCAATTGGTATTGGTGCTTATATGTTTTTTGGGAAAGGTTGTTCTAGCTCCAATTCAGGAGGAGGAATTGCTGATATAGTGAATCAATTCAGTACTGGAGGTAATTTTGACAAAGAGGTGTATGAATCAACAGAGATTTATGAGCCATTGGCAGATAACGTAAAGAATCCTCTACCAGAAAAAGTTTCGTTGTTGCAATACGCTCCAAAAAGATTAAATCAAGGACAACAAGGTTCTTGCGTTGCTTGGGCAAGTGCTTATGCTGCAAGAACGATTTTAGAAGCGCAAAGAACAGGTAGAGATCCTAACTCTGTGAAATTCAGTCCTTCTTTTATGTACAACCAAATTAGTTTGGATAAAAGAACTTGTCAAGGTTCGTATATCAAATTAGCAATGGATAACATGATGGGGATTGGCGCGGTGCCGTTCAATGACTTTAAATACGATGATAGAACGTGTAGTACTGAGCCAAGTCAACAACTAAAGGCAAAAGCACAAGCTTATAAAATTAAAGGTTTTCAGCGTTTAACTGAAGAAGATAATACCTATGCAGCAAGAGAAATGTTGTCAATGAAGCAAAATTTAGCAAAAGGTTCTCCTGTTATTATTGGAATGATGGTCGGAGGTTCTTTTATGCGTGACATGGCCGGAAGAGAAGTGTGGATTCCAACGAATGCAGATTATGACCAACGAGGATTTGGAGGTCATGCAATGTGTGTGATTGGTTACGATGATTACAAAGAAGGTGGTGCGTTCCAAATTATGAACAGCTGGGGTACAGATTGGGGAGTTGATGGAGTTGGATGGGTTCGATATACGGATTTTAAAGCGTTCAACATTGAATCTTATGGTTTGTATCCGATGGGTAATGCAGACAATAAAGCAGTATCAGAATTTAAAGGGAGCTTTGGTTTAGAATTGAATAATGGAAAGAAAACAATTGCTTTGGAAAGAAAGAATGATTTCTATTTTGAAACCGTTTCAAAAGTAAATCCAACAGATTTATTTAAAGTTGAATTCACTAATAACATGGAATGTTATACCTATATCTTTGCGCAAGAATTAAATATGACAAGTACAGTTCTCTTTCCGTACACTCCAAAACATTCTCCATACATGGGAATCACAGGGACACGATTGTTTCCTCGTGATTATTCAATGCAATCTGACGGAAAAGGTGGAGTCGATAAAATCGCAGTTGTCATCACAAAACGACCAATTGATTTTAATGCATTGAATGATAGAATTTCAAATGCGTCTGGCTCTTCATTTGAGGAAAAGGTGAGAAATGTACTTTCGGGAGAACTAGAATCTAACATTCGTTACTCGGGAAGTAACATTATTAACTTTTCTACGTCTACTTCAAAAGACAAGAGCGTTGCTTTTGTAATCGGAGTAAAGAAATAGAGGATGAAGAAGAGTTTTTCGGTAGAATATAACCAGTTCAATCATTGGAGTGAATTGGAAAAAGCTGACCAATCATTAGTAGAGTCTGCGAATGAAGTGATGGAGAATGCTTATGCGCCATACAGTAAATTTAGCGTGGGAGCAGCAGCTATTCTTTCGAATGGTGAAATCGTAAAAGGGAGCAACCAAGAGAATATTGCCTATCCTTCGGGGTTATGTGCAGAAAGAGTTGCTTTATTCTATGCCGGAGCAAATTTTCCAAACGAAGCAATCAAAACATTGTGCATTGTTGCAAAAGGTGACTTAGTTCCAAAGGAAACGATTCTTTCTCCATGTGGTAGTTGCCGACAAGTAATGGTTGAGTCTGAAAAACGACAGAATAAACCGTATAGAATTATCTTAGTGAGTCAAAATGGTTCTGCAATTGTTTTCAATTCTGCGGTTGACTTATTGCCACTAGCGTTCGGTGTATGAGAATCAAAGTCGTATATGTAATCTTATTGTCTCTGACAATGGTTTATGCATGTTCTACAACTAAAGAGCAGAAAAAAAAATACGAAGCAAAGCTTTCAAATATCATTTCAGATTCTTCAAGAGTTGAGCTTGTTTCCTTCAAAGGAGAGGATACTTCATTGTTGATAATGGATTACCAATACTTTCGTTTTGATACTGTTACAGGAAAGGCTGCTTTGCCATATCAAGATTCTGTGAATGAAATTATCGTAAAATTTATAACTGATATAACCTATTTCGATGCAATAGAAGTTGACTTAGAGTTTTCACCATCCTTTTTTGATGATGCACTTGAAGAATTTTCAGGAATGTATCACGATGCAACAGATACCGATGGTGGACTAATGTGGTTTTTTGAATCTTCAACAGTAATTAAAGACGAGAGAAAAGACTTTTGCCAAGTGTTTAATTTTAACTGGAATTACACAGGAGGTGCTCATGGCAATGGATTTATGGAGTATCATCAAGTTGATAAAAAAACAGGTAAGCTTCTTTCATTAGATGATTTTATATCAGATATACCCGAGCTCACCGCTATTGCAGATGTAATTTTTCGTGAAGGTAATGAGTTGACCTTTGATTCTGATCTGCAAAAAGAAGGTTATTGGTTTGATGATGGTTTATTTAAATTGAATGAGAATTTTTTGTTTGAAGATGGAAAATTGGTTTTTGTGTATAATGCTTACGAAATCGCTCCATATTCAGCTGGTTCTATTACAATTGAAGTCCCTTTAAAAAAGATTAGTCACTTATTAAAAACGAAGCTTTCTTATAAAGAGAATTAGTGAGTGAAATTTTAGGCAATAATCAATTAAGAATTTTATATATTTGCCTTTACATTAAAATTGAATTAAAATGGCGACAAAGGCAGCAAAGAAACCAGTAAAAGCAAAGAAGAAAGCTACATCAGCTGGAAAGCCTAAGTTTTCGAAAGAAACTTATATCAAATGGTATAAAGATATGTTACTCATTCGTAAGTTCGAAGAGAAGACAGGGCAACTTTATATCCAACAAAAATTTGGTGGTTTTTGCCATTTATATATCGGTCAAGAAGCAATTGTTGCAGGAACAGTGAGTGGAAGTAAGAAAGGTGATAAACACATGACGGCTTATAGAAGTCATGGTCATCCAATTGCTCTAGGAACAGATCCTCGTGTTTTAATGGCAGAATTATATGGTAGAACAACTGGTTGCTCAAAAGGTAAAGGTGGTTCTATGCACTTCTTCGATAAAGAAGTTGGTTTCATGGGAGGGCATGGAATCGTAGGAGCACAGATTGCAATGGGAGCAGGTGTTGCCTTTGCAGAACAATACAATGAAACAGGAAATGTTGCTTTCGTTTCTATGGGAGATGGAGCTGTTCGTCAAGGTGCTTTGCATGAAACATTCAACATGGCTATGCTTTGGAAATTGCCTGTTATCTTTATCATTGAGAATAACAATTATGCAATGGGAACTTCTGTAGAAAGAACAACCAATGTGCAAGATTTATCTAAAATTGGACATTCTTACGAAATGCCTTCTCGTTCTGTTAATGGAATGTCTCCAGAAGCTGTGCATGAGGCTATTGAAGAAGCTGCAACGAGAGCAAGAAAAGGAGAAGGTCCAACATTATTGGACATTAGAACATATAGATACAAGGGACATTCAATGTCTGATCCTCAAAAATACAGAACAAAAAAAGAGGTAGCTGAATGGATGGATCAAGATCCAATTCAACATTGCTTGAATGTTATTCAAGAAAATAAATGGTTGACTGAAAAGAAAATCAAAGAGATTCAAGACTGGGTAAAAAATGAAGTAGTAGAATCAATAGAATTTGCTGAGAACTCTCCTTACCCAGAAGCGCACGAACTTTACGAAGACGTATATATGCAAAAAGATTATCCTTACATTAAAGAATATTAAAAGAATAGAATTAAGATGGCGGAAATTGTTTACATGCCCAAATTAAGCGACACAATGACAGAAGGTGTCGTTGCAGAATGGACTAAGAAAGTGGGTGACGAAGTGGAGTCAGGAGAAGTTCTTGCTGAAATCGAAACGGATAAAGCGACAATGGAATTTGAGTCATTTTATGACGGTATTCTTTTGCATATTGGTATTGAAAAAGGAGAAACTGCTCCTATTAATTCTATACTTGCTATCATTGGAGAGAAAGGAGAAGACGTGGCAAAAATATTGAAAGAGGCTACAAAAAACACTCCTTCTGCAGAAAAGAAAGAACCAAAGCCAGAGAAAAAGGCAGAAGTAAAACCTGAACCTGTGAAGGTTGCTGCAAAAATAGAAGAGGTTAAGCCTGTTGCTGCTCCGTCTCAAAACATTGTAGATGGCAATGGAAGAATTTTTGCTTCCCCGTTAGCAAAGAAAATGGCAAACGATCAAGGAATTGATTTGTCATCTGTGAAAGGGACAGGAGAGAATGGACGTATCATTAAAGCAGACATTGACCACTATACTCCTTATGTTGGAGCATCCAGAGGAAGAGCTTTTGTAGGAACGGAATCATTTACTGATGAACCGGTTTCTCAAATGAGAAAAGTAATTGCAAAGCGTTTGGCTGAAAGTAAATTTACTGCTCCTCATTTCTATTTGACATTGGATATTGACATGGATAATGCAATTTCTACTCGAAAATCAATGAATTCTATTGAAGGAATTAAAGTTTCTTTTAATGATCTTGTAATCAAAGCGTGTGCTTTGGCATTGAGAGAACATCCAACCGTAAACAGTTCTTGGATGGGTGATTTTATCCGTAGAAATGATCACATTCACATCGGTGTGGCAGTTGCTGTTGATGAAGGATTGCTTGTACCAGTTGTCAGATATGCAGATGGAAAAGAATTAACTTCTATCGGTGCTGAAGTGAAAGAATTAGCAATCAAAGCGAAAACAAAAAAATTACAACCGGCAGAATGGGAAGGAAATACATTTACAATTTCTAACCTTGGAATGTTCGGTATTGAAGCATTTACAGCAATTGTGAATCCTCCGGACAGTTGTATTATGGCAGTTGGTGGAATCAAACAAGTGCCTGTTGTCAAAGATGGACACGTGGTTCCTGGTAATGTTATGAAAGTAACCTTATCTTGCGATCATCGTGTTGTCGATGGTGCTTCTGGATCGGAATTCCTAAATACTTTTAAAG
>DQTF01000005.1 GCA_015662935.1 Crocinitomicaceae bacterium
ACAAGAATGTCCATGTATGTCGTGTCTGTACATGGCCATCCTGGATTTACAATTAACATCGCTTGATAGTTTCCATCAGCAGGATATGTGTAGGATGGAGCAAAACTTGTGCTATTATCAGTGGTGCTTGTTGGATCTCCAAAATCCCAATAATAGTTCGTTCCTCCAAAAGAATTATTAACAAAATTAATGTCATACCCTTGACAGTAGGAAACAAAATCGGGTAAGTCTTCTTGGTTGGGAAGAACCGCACTTAATTGTACTACGCAGTTGAAAACTTCAAAAATGAAGTCACGAACGGTACTGTTGATAACAACACCATTTCTAATTTCATCGACTTTTATGCCAACTACATATTTCCCAATTAAATTAGGAGAAGCAGTTAATAAGCCTGTGACTGGGTCAATAGCAATCGCAGAACCTGGACCTAATGGAGTTGTTGGAGTATAACCAGCTTGCCAAGGAACTAATGCATAAGGTGGAGGGGAGGCAGGACTTGGTGCAACACAGGTAAAACAAGTTGAAGGCGCTGTTGTGTTTCCTCCACCGTGATAGGGGGTTGTTAAAGAATAAACCAGTTGGTCTCCATCGGGGTCTATAGCAGAATGATCAAAAATTAAATCTTCATTGTTGCAAAGAACTAAGGGAGGATAGTCTATGAATCGTGGACTGCTATTGATTGCATTTGGCGCGCCAGGAACTTTACATGTAAGCGAGAATCCTAAACTACCAGGATTAATCAAATTAATTATCGATGGAGTTCTACAACATCTTTGATAGGTGACTGTATATCCTCCTGCGCTTTGAGGAAGATTGATAATGGTCGAGTACAATGCGTTTTCTGTACAGATATCTGTTGGTGGCGTAACACAAGGGTTATTAAATACAACGGGAATTACTGAACTACCAGGATAAGCAACAGAAACATTGGAAACTAAATTTCCCGCACTGTTATAAACAGATAATCTTAAAGGACTATCGAAAGCAGCACCATCCGAATGACAATCACGATACATGGAAATAAAAAACCGGTAGTTATCATTCCCCAAATAATCATAGTAGATTTCTCCTCCTACAATGTGTGAAGCTTTTAGGTTATATGATCCTAACAGTATGAATATGAATAAGATGTATTTCAACGTGTAACAGTTAGACGCAAAAATAACTGTTTTGTTGTCTTTTTTAGTTAAGAAAGGCCATCTTATTTTTTTTGAATGATTAACTTTAGTGCATGAAATTCTCAAAAGCATACATTCGATTCAACTGGTTGACACTTGTTTTTATATACCTGGTCGTCATTGCTGGTAGTTTTGTGAGAATTACGGGTTCGGGAATGGGGTGTCCAGATTGGCCTAAATGTTTTGGACAATGGATACCACCGTCAAATGAATCGGAACTTCCTGAAAATTACAAGGATGTTTATTCCGAGAAACGTGCTCATAAAATTGATAAATTTTCCAAATTCTTAAAATCAATGGGGTTCAATTCTACCGCAGAAAAATTAGAAAACGATCCTTCGCTTAGAGTAGAACAAGATTTTAATGGGACTAAAACCTGGACAGAATACGCGAATCGACTTTTTGGATTCTTAGCAGGAAACGCCATGTTGGCAAGCTTTATTTGGCTATTGCTAAAGTACCGAAAAAGGAAGTTGATTCTTTTGATGGGGTTCAATTTAATTTTAATGGGTATTCAGGCTTGGTTTGGTTCCATTGTTGTCGCTTCTAATTTAGTTCCGTGGACAATCACAGTACATATGCTTTTAGCATTAATCATTATCGGGATTCAAATTTATTTTATTAGAGAATTGAGTACAAAACAACAAAAACCATTGAAGCATAAAAAGTGGATGATGTATTTGATTTGGGTTGTTTTTGCAGTAACTGTTTACCAAATGTTTTTGGGAACTCAAGTGAGAGAAGCAATTGATGAATTAACCAAATATGGAATTGGCAGAGAAAGGTGGACATTAGAAATTGGATTACCCTTCTATATACATAGAAGTTTTTCTTGGTTGGTTTTAGTTGTCATTCTTTTCATTGGTTGGAAGAATGAAACATTTCAAAAGTACACCACAATTCGATTTCTGGTTGGAGTATTGATCGTCGAATTGTTGTCAGGTGTGCTGCTTGCTCATTTTGATATGCCAGGTCTCGTTCAAACCAGTCATTTAGTTTTTGCCACAATTCTCTTTGGAATATTAACGATGTTGGTGATAAGAAGTAGAAGTGTGACATAGGTCACGGTGGTTTTAGAATAGTAGTTTTATTTTTGCAGGCATGTATATAATTGGTTTAATCATTTCCCTTGCTATTGGCGTAATTTTAGGCCTCGTTGGAGGAGGAGGCTCTATTTTAACCGTGCCGTTGGTTCATTATGTTTTTGGAGAACCGATGTTACTCGCAACAACTTATTCTCTATTTGTGGTTGCGTTATCTGCTGCATTTGGTTCTGTACAAAGAATTAAAAACAAAGAAGTTGACTTTCAGAAAGCGTTTGTTTTTGTTGTGCCTAGTATGCTGACTGCTGTTGCTGTTAGAATGTGGGTTATGCCATTAATTCCTGTTGATTTCGAGTTGTTTACCTTGTCTTTGCATCGAGCAACCATTATTACCATTCTTTTAATCGTTGTGATGGTGTATACAGCTTTGAGAACATTACTCAATAAGAAACCCCCAAAAGTAGATGGTGTCTCGACAATAACTATTGTGCTTTTTGGTATCCTAACGGGTTTACTGAGTGGCTTCATTGGTGCTGGAGGTGGGTTTATAATTGTACCTATCCTCCTAAGTATGGGGTTAGATATGAAGAAAGCGGTTGCTACTTCTATGTTTATTATTGCTGTTCAGTCTGGAATTGCTTTGATAGGGGACTTTTTTAATCCCGAAATATTAGAGATGGGAATTAATTGGGAGCTTCTATTGTCAATAACAGGGGTGACAATACTCGGTGTGTTTTTGGGAAATCAATTTCAAAAGAAGGTATCAACTTCGTGGTTAAAAAAAGCCTTCAGTATTCTATTATTAGCAGTAGCGATAGGTTTATTGCTAAAATTGTAAAAGAAATTGAATATTCTTATTGACTAATTGATTGCCTTGTGTTATATTTGCGCACTTGATTTTGAATAGAAATCAATGGTCCTATAGCTCAGTTGGTTAGAGCACCTGACTCATAATCAGGTGGTCCCAGGTTCGAGTCCTGGTGGGACCACCAAAGAGGGGATTTGATTATTATTAATCATTTCCCCTCTTTTATTTTTCCTCAAACCCTTTACCAATTCAGAGATTATAGCAAAAAATGAATTTTGGATGTGATATAAAAAGTTGGACACTGAGTTAAGGTATAATTGTATAAAATTATCTTAGCAAAATATGTCAAGATGAAAAGTGAAGCTTTGA
>DQTF01000131.1 GCA_015662935.1 Crocinitomicaceae bacterium
AAAGTTGCCCCAGTATTCCCCGACCCCCAATCATATGTTGAATAAGGGATTGTGGTACTTAAAGTTGTTCCGATACTTGGACAAATGACATTTCCTTCAGAAGAAATAATTGTTGGTGTCGGTGCTGCGTTTATTGTCACAATTATTGAAACGGTTGAAATGCAGTTGACCGCATCCGTAGCTGCTAATGTATAAGTTCCAGAAAACTGAGGAGTTATCGTTTGACCCGTTAAAACTTCTGGTCCAGACCACGCATAAGATACATAACCATTAGATCCTGAAATTGTGGTCAATGCATTGGAACACATAGATATTGTTGCACCTTCATTGATAGCAACATCAACTACGCATTGAATTTGAGAGAATGAAATTGTTGAGCCAAATGTGACTACAATTAATAGTATACGATGAATAATTTTCACGTCAATTAGATTTAGAATCTTGTAAAGATAATGATATTCTGTATAATGGAGTCATCTCTTAATCTACGGTACTTAATTTTAACATATTAGAGTTTCCTAATGCTTCAATTGGCATGGATGCGATATTGATAACCATATCTCCAGACTCCAATAATCCTTTCTCTTTTAGGATGTTTTTTATTTCAGCAATTGTATTGTCTGTACTTTCTCTTTTGTTATAATAAAAGCCTTGAACTCCCCAAATCAAACTAAGCTGTGTTAAAATTTTCTTATTACTAGTAAACACATATATATGTGCATTAGGTCTTAATGAAGACGTTTTATAAGCAGTATATCCAGAGAAAGACATGGTAAGAATTGCTTTCGATTCTACACGACGAGAAAGACGACAGGCATTGAAACAAATAGAGTCTGTAATGAAACGGTCTTGATTTTTTTCAGGAACTTCTTCTTTGTGATAAATTCCTTCAAAATTTTCCATTTCTTTCACAATGTTTGCCATTGTTTTAATTACTTCTACAGGGTATTTTCCAACAGATGTCTCGCCTGAAAGCATTACTGCATCAGCACCATCTAAAACTGCGTTTGCAACATCATTTACCTCAGCTCTTGTTGGAGAACTTGCAGTTATCATACTTTCCATCATTTGCGTAGCCACAATTACAGGTTTCGCACTACGAATAGCTTTTGTAATCAGCATTTTCTGAATCAATGGAACGTTTTGATAAGGAATTTCCACTCCTAAATCTCCACGAGCAACCATTAATGCATCACTTTCCTTAATAATTGCATCAATGTCTTCAAGCGCTTCTGGTTTTTCTATTTTTGCAATGACTTTTGCCTTTGCTTTTTTACTTGCAATGATATTTTTTAGTTCAATAATATCTTTCGATGAACGAACAAATGACAACCCAATCCAATCAATTTTTTTAGACAATGCGAATTTTAAATCAATTAAATCTTTTTCGGTCAGACAAGGCATTGAAATTTTGGTGTTCGGTAAATTCACCCCTTTATGAGAAGATAGTATTCCTCCAAAAATAACTTTTGCTCTAATTTCACTCGTCTTGTTTGTTGAAATAATTTCCAACGCTAATTTCCCATCATCCAACAAAATTCTTTCTCCCGCAGTCACATCTTGTGGTAGTTGCGTGTAATTAATAGAGAATTTTGAAGCTGTACCTAGTATTTCTTCAGTACTGATAATCACTTCTGATCCTTCGATTAATTCAACACCATTATCTGTGATTTTTCCAGTTCTGATTTTTGGACCTTGTAGATCTCCTAAAATAGCAATGTTTCTTCCTGTCTCTTCATTTAATTCTCGAATGATTTCGATTGTTTTATCATGAACCTCATGAGAACCGTGAGAAAAATTAAGACGACAAACATTGAGTCCCTCGTTGAACATTTCTCTTAAAATTTCTTTATCAATGGAGGCGGGCCCCATTGTTGCAATTATTTTTGTTTTTTTCATTTTATGTAAGTGTGATATTCTTTGCGGAAGAAATTTCTTCTGGATTGAATTCATATGCTCCAAGAATACTCGGAACGGATTTTAATTGTTGTACTATTTTTTCTAAACGAATAGAAGTATTGTCACAAAGAAACAAAAAGTAATCGATAGCTGTCTTTTCTGGAATTAAATATTGTCCTTCGTGTTTGTTTTTTATCAAAAAATAAGTCAACCTGTTTACTTCATCGATGTATTCGTAGGTTGAATGCAAGGTTGAAATTTTCCCAGATTTCTGAAAAGAGTTATAACTATCTATTTTAACAAGTCTAATTCCTAATTGGGAGTTAATATTCCAAACCAATCGGTAATCATTGTGATGAGAACAAAGCCCAATTAAATCAAAATTAATTTCTTGATCAAAACTTAATATGTACTTCTTCTTTTTCACTCTTTTTTTGAATAGACGAAGATACTCTTTTTTAATTGAAGAGTGTTTAGAGTGTTATTAATTGGGTGTGTTCAGATGCAGAAATTAACAATTTATTAACAGAGATAAGCTCTTAACTAGTTGATAATAAGTTTTTTGTGTTTTTGGCATATATTTTGGAATTCATCGAGTATAAACATATAAAATTTATTAATTATGATCGCAAAGAAAAATTCGAGGTTCGACCTCGAACGGAAAAGAACAGCCCTGTTTCAGATGGGATTACTAACAGTTGGTTCATTAACACTGGCAGCTTTTACTTACAAATCTCCTGTCAAAACGGAATTTCAAGAGAAGTATGCCGAGCATAAAGTTGTTAATATCACGCTAGAGGATTTTGAACCGGAAAAGCCAAAAATCAAACAGATTAGTCATCAAAAGAATGAACAAGATAACGACCAACAAATCACACAGACTAATCTTCCTCCTTCTGATGATATTGTCAAAACTAATAATACATCAACCACTGTTGATGCAAATCTCTCTGGAGAATTAGGGATTCCAAAAGGTGATGGAGAATTAGGAAAAATGGTTGAAATTTCTCTAGATGATGAGATTGATGAATTTCCACCAACCCCAACAGAATACATTGGAGGGTATGTTGCTATGCAAAAATTCATTGACAAGAAAATCAGCTATCCTGAAGAGTCAATCATGTTTGAAGAGGAAGGAATTGTCTATGTCTCTTTTGTCATCGAAAAAGATGGGTCTGTTTCTACAGTCAAAATAGAACGAGGTGTAACGAGATCTCTTGATCGCGAAGCAAAAAGATTGGTTCGATTATTTCCAAAATGGAAGCCAGCAGAGAATGCATACGGTGCTGTTAGAACAAGAGTTCGAATGCCGTTGGTTTTTAAGTTGAAGTAGCAACTAAAATTTTGTTAGCAAAAGCGTTTTCTTCAAATGAGGAAAGCGCTTTTTAATATTTAGATAATGATGATTGATAATAATTCCTACCTTCGTGTAAACATCATTTGTTATGGGATTTTACAATCAAGAAATCAAAACTCCAACAGGAGAGTTAATCAAAATGCAGGACTTTAAAGGGAAGGTTGTGTTAATTGTAAATACCGCAACGCAATGTGGGTTAACTCCTCAATTTGATGGGTTAGAAAAGTTGCATCAAGAATTCAAAGGTACTGGTTTGGTTGTGCTCGGAACTCCTTGTAATCAATTTGGAGGACAAGAGCCATTGAGTAATGGTGAAATGACAGAGTCTTGCAAAATCAATCATGGCGTTACTTTTCAGTTGACAGAAAAAATTGATGTGAATGGTTCTAACACGCATCCTTTGTTTAAGTATTTAAGAAATGAACTAAGTTCTCTACTTGGAAGTAAAATTAAATGGAATTTCACAAAGTTTCTCATTGACCAAAATGGAAATCCGATTAAACGATTTGCACCAACAACAAAACCAGATAAAATAAAACATTACATCAAAGAACTACTTTCAAAGTAATTCGAAAATTAAAGACATTCAATAAAAACAGTAATTATGGCGCTAATTAAAAAATGTAGAGACTTTTATCCCATTCACGGTGATGATTGCTGGTTTGCAGAAAACGCAACTATCGTTGGTGATGTAAAAATGGGAGATCAATGTTCTGTTTGGTTCAGTGCGGTTGTTCGTGGAGACGTAAATTCTATTGTTTTTGGGAATAAGGTCAATATTCAAGATGGAGCAGTAATTCACGCAACCTTTGAGAAAGCAAAAACAACTTTAGGAAACAATGTTTCTGTTGGTCACAACGCAAATGTTCATGGATGCACAGTTGAAGACAATGTCCTCATAGGTATGGGCTCCATTGTTATGGATGGCTGCTACATAGAATCAAACTGTATCATTGCGGCTGGAGCTGTTTTACTGCAAGGAACCAGAGTAGAATCATGGAGTGTATATGCAGGTGTTCCCGCGAAGAAAGTGAAAACGCTTTCTCCAGAATTATTTAACGGAGAGGTGCAACGAATTGCGGATAACTACATCAAATACGCGGGATGGTTTAAGGATGAGTAAAATAGAACAATCTCCTGAAGAACGGAAACAATTCTTAGCAGAGTTAAACCAAATTGCTCGTTATACGGGAGAGATTCTTCACGGTGAAGAATTATCAAAAGTCCGTATTCGGCAATTGAAAAAATATTTTAATAAGACCTATAATTTATTGCATCGATTGTCTGCAATAGAAGGAGAAATCACTAATAAGTCGTTCAGATATTGCTACGGAGGAAAATTGCTAGGGCGCAAAGTTTTACTCGATTTAGGTTTTGTGAAAAAGGAGCAAACTGTTGAACGCAAAACGACTTATCTTTTTCTTTTATCCAAAGAAGAGATCAATTTAGAAATCGTTTCTAGAATTATTGTGGAGGTTTACTTAAGCAGGAATGACATTAGAGAAATTTAATTCTGCCCTCCTTTTAAGATATAACTATCACCGACTAACAAGCCTTTGTGTATTAAATAGTTCATTTTGAAGATGAAGTTCGTTTTGAATACCTTATTTTAGCGTTAATTAACCAAAATATATTATGGCAACATCAAAAAAAGTAACAAACGTAAGTACAGGAGAAAGTTCAACTACTTCTTCTAACCAACCTTGGCAACCAACAGAATCTGCGAAGTCAAAATCGACTCAGATTAGAATTTTTGCAGCGATTGCATTTGTCATCGCTATTGGAATTGAGGTGGGTGCAATTTTCTTACTCCAAGAAAAACCTGTCAACATGACTTGGCTAATCATTATGATTGTAGCCATTCTAATTTTTGCAGTGACCGGTTCTATTCTTTGGAAGAAAGCAAACCGTATAGACCCAGCTTCAGAAAAGAACAAGTTTAAATTCTTCGTGCAGAATCAATTGGGGATGATAATCGCAGTGATTGCCTTTGTGCCGTTGATTATCCTTATCATCACGAATAAGAATATGACTGGTAAGCAAAAAGGTATTGCAGGTGGTATTGCAGGAGCTGCTCTTATAATTGCAGGTCTTGTTGGAACGGACTTTAACCCACCATCAGTTGAACAATATACAGAACAAACTGCTCAAGTAGAAAATTTAATAGGAACGAATCAGGTGTTTTGGACTCCTTCAGGAAAAAGTTATCACCTTTACAATGAATGTGGATACATTAATGGAGAAAGAACAAAAGAGATTTTCTCAGGAACTGTTGCTGATGCAAGAGAATTGAAAAACATCACAGATATTTGCAACCGTTGCGAGAATAAAGCAATCAAGGCAAAAGGAAGTGATTTACTGGAAGAAGTAACGGATGCTGTTACAGAATAACTAGGACAATTTAATATGTTCAGAATGGATGCTTTCACCTATATAGGTGGAAGCATTTTTGTTGAACTCAACAGTACTTTCTGTCGTTAAATAGTGAACTGTACCATTCTTCGTGCATTTAGAATCCATCCATGGATGACGCAATAAATAATCGGCAAGACTATTCGCAACAATTTCTCCTTGTGCAATCACCTCAATATTTTCTGGAACAATGGACTCAATGTATTCTTTTAATACTGGGTAATGTGTACATCCAAGCAGAATGGTATCTATTCGTTTATTTTGTTCGAGAAGAGAAACAACATCTTTTTGAATAAATTCTTTCCCTGCTGGAGTATCGTATTCATTATTTTCAATCAGCGGAACCCACATTGGACAAGCATGTTGGTAAACAGAGCACTGTGGAGAGGATTTATTAATTTCTAATAAATAAGAATCTGAATTAACAGTTCCTGGTGTTGCGAGGATGCCGATGTGATTATTTTGCGTAAATTGCCCTATAATTTCAGAGCTCGGTCGGATAACACCCAACACACGCTTCTGAGAATCAATCTTTGGCAAATCATTCTGCTGAATCGTTCTCAATGCCTTTGCAGAGGCCGTATTACAAGCAACGACGACCAACTCACAACCTCGATTAAACAATTCTTTAACTGCTTCCAAGGTGAACTCGTAAACTATATCATAAGACCTTGTACCATAGGGTGCTCTAGCATTATCCCCTAAATATAGAAAATCATAGGCCGGTAGTTTTTTTCTTAAATCTTTAAGAATAGTTAAGCCACCATAGCCAGAATCAAAAACACCAATTGGTCCCATAAAATCAATCTGCTTTACAAAATTGCGTAGTGTAAAAATACCGATTATATTTCATCTTTTTTTGAAGCAGGAAAATTCATTGTAGCTGGTAGATTTAATAATCATTCTATCTACTGTTGCTAATAAATGTAAAACCGACAAGCTACACTCCACCCTCTAACTAATCACTCCCAATTCTTTCCCTATTTTAATAAACGCTGCTGCTGCCTTATCTAAATCAGCGAAGGAATGTCCAGCAGAGATTTGTGTTCTGATTCTTGCAGCACCTTTTGCAACGACAGGGTAGAAGAAGCCAATTGCATAAACACCTTCTTCTAAAAGCCTGTCTGCAAATTTTTGTGATAATGCTGCATCGTACAGCATGATAGGAATAATCGGAGAATTACCAGGTTTGATATCAAAACCAGCCTCAACAATTTTCTTTTTGAAGTAAGATGTATTCTCTTCTAATTTATCGCGTAATGCTGTTGATTCACTTAAAATGTCAAAGACTTTAATAGAAGCACCAACGATAGAAGGCGCTAAAGAATTAGAGAATAAATAAGGTCTCGACTTCTGACGAAGCATATCAATGATTTCTTTTTTACCAGTTGTATATCCTCCCATTGCTCCACCAAGTGCTTTGCCTAATGTACCAGTAATGATATCCACTTTGTCCAACACGCCACAGTGTTCTGGAACACCACGACCAGTTTTTCCAATAAACCCTGCAGAATGACACTCATCGGTCATTACAAGCGCATCGTATTTATCAGCAAGTGCACAGATTTCATCCATTTTTGCTAAATCACCATCCATAGAGAAAACACCATCTGTAACGATGATTCTGAAGCGTTGATCTTGTGCTTTCTTCAATT
>DQTF01000115.1 GCA_015662935.1 Crocinitomicaceae bacterium
GAGTTCAAAGTGGCCGGGAACGGAAAGTTACCAAATGCAACAGCAACCCTAGTATTAGGTATTTTATCAATCGTTGGATGTCTTTTTTGGGGGCTGCCCGGGTTGATTTGTGGAATTATTGCAATTGCTTTATATTCAAAGGATAAAAAACTGTACAAAACAGATCCGAATCATTATGCGATGTCCTTTAAAAATTCTCAAGCTGGTTTTATTTGCGGAATAATAGGAACTATTCTTTCTAGCTTACTGGTCTTGTATTTCATATTTTTCATTGTCTTATTTGCTGGATTAGCAAGATAATGGTTCAATGTAGCTGGAAGTCTGAATTCGGTGTCGATTGCTTAACCTGTGGTGTGCAAAGGTCATTTCATTTATTAACCAAAGGAGAGCTTGTAGAAAGTGTTAAAATGTTTCCGGCATTGATCCCTTTTTTAATTGTGATTGCTCTGGTTGTAATACATTTATCGTTCAAATTAAAAAAAGGTCCCGAGTTAATTGTTTCATTTTTTATTTTAACAGCAATATTAATCATTGTGAATTATTCTCTAAAAATGGAGCTTCCACTAATTTAGTAGTTCCTAATGACTCATTCAAAAAGAGATTAACAAACAGTAAGTATCTTTTTTCTCGTCTCTTTTACTAACTTTGAAACAACGCAAAAAAAGTTAACAATGTCAGACGATAAAAAAATCATATTCTCAATGGTGAATGTCTCCAAAGACACGCCTGCAGGAAAGCAAATCATTAAAAATATATATCTATCCTTCTTTTACGGAGCAAAAATTGGAATCATCGGTTTGAATGGTTCGGGTAAATCTACCGTGATGAAAATTATCGCTGGATTAGATGAGACTTATAGAGGGGAAGTTGTCTTTTCAGAAGGCTATTCTGTTGGTTATCTTTCTCAAGAACCAGAATTAGATGAATCTAAGACTGTGAAAGAAATTGTGATGGAAGGAGTGCAAGAAACAGTTGATATTCTTGCAGAATTTGAGCAGATCAACAATTCTTTCATGGACGAAGCAATTCTTAACGACCCTGACGCAATGGATAAGTTAATTCAGCGTCAAGGAGAAGTGCAAGATATCATTGATTCTCAAGATGCTTGGGAGTTAGATACGAAATTAGATAGAGCAATGGATGCATTAAGATGTGCTCCTGAAGATCAATTGATCGGAACACTTTCTGGTGGTGAAAGAAGAAGAGTGGCTTTGTGTAGATTGTTATTGAAGAACCCTGATGTCCTTTTACTAGATGAGCCTACCAATCACTTGGATGCAGAATCGATTGAATGGTTAGAGCAACATTTACAACAGTACAAAGGGACTGTGATTGCAGTAACTCACGATAGATACTTCTTAGACAATGTTGCTGGATGGATTCTTGAATTGGATAGAGGAGAAGGTATTCCATGGAAGGGGAATTATTCTTCTTGGTTAGAGCAAAAAGGTAACAAATTAAAAGAGGAAGAAAAATCTGAGTCTAAGCGACAAAAAATGTTAGCGAGAGAACTGGAATGGGTAAGAATGAATCCAAAAGGAAGGCATGCGAAGAATAAAGCTCGTATTGCTAACTACGATAAGATGCTTGCACAAGATATTCAATCAAAAGAAGATGTTTTGGAAATGCCAATTCCAAATGGTCCAAGGTTAGGGTCAAATGTAATTGATGCTGAACATGTGTCTAAAGCTTTTGGAGATAAGTTGCTTTATGGTGATTTGAATTTTAAATTACCACCTGCCGGAATTGTAGGTGTAGTTGGTCCAAACGGCGCAGGAAAGACAACTATTTTCAAAATGATAATGGATGAGTTGCAGCCTGATAGTGGAGAATTTAAAGTTGGTGACACCGTTAAATTAGGCTATGTTGATCAGTCTCACGAGGATATTAGCCCTGAAAAAACAGTTTTTGAGGTAGTGTCTAATGGTTTAGAATATGTCGAAATTGGTAATCAAAAAATTAATGCAAGAGCTTATTTATCAAAGTTCAACTTTAATGGGTCTGACCAAAACAAGAAAGTTGGAGTGTTATCTGGTGGAGAAAGAAACCGCTTGCACTTGGCTATGACTTTGAAGATAGAGGCAAATGTTCTTTTATTAGATGAGCCAACTAATGATATTGATGTAAACACATTAAGAGCATTGGAAGAAGGAATTCAAAACTTTGCAGGTTGTGCCGTTGTGATTTCTCACGATAGATGGTTTTTAGATAGGATTTGCACTCATATTCTTGCTTTTGAGGGGGATTCAGAAGTCTATTGGTTCGAAGGTTCTTATTCTGAATATGAAGAGAATAGAAAGAAAAGATTGGGAGATAAAGGCCCAAGAAGAATTCGCTACAAAAAATTAATTAAGTAATGTCAGGAATTTCAAACGATCCACTGCATGGAATTAATCTAAAAACGATTGTTACAGAATTAGAAGCTGAACTTGGCTGGGAGAATATGGGGTATTTGGTGAATATCAATTGCTTTAAAAGTAATCCAACAATTAAGAGCAGTTTAACGTTCTTAAGGAAAACACCGTGGGCAAAAGCAAAAGTAGAAAAACTATACATTGAAAGAATTATACAATTTAAAGAAAAGCAATAAGGCAACGTTTAGCTTTGTAGCATGAAAAACATTAATAATGGAAGTAAGAGATTAGAACCAAAACAGTTGTGGAATAATTTTGCAGATTTAAATGCAGTCCCTAGAGCATCAAAAAAAGAAGAAGAGGTAATTGAATTCATGATGAATTTTGGGAAGAAATTAGGATTGGAAACAATTAATGATGCCATTGGTAATGTAATTATTAAAAAGCCGGCATCTGCAGGAATGGAGGACAGGAAGACTGTTATCCTCCAGTCGCATATCGATATGGTTCATCAAAAGAATAATGATACAGATTTTGACTTTGCAACGCAAGGAATAGAAATGATTGTTGATGGTGATTGGGTTCGAGCTAATGGGACGACCTTAGGCGCAGACAATGGCATTGGTGTTGCAACAATTATGGCTGTTTTAGAATCAAATACAATTGAGCATCCTGCAATCGAAGCAATGTTTACAATTGATGAAGAAACAGGAATGACAGGAGCAATTAATTTAGATCCTTCTAATTTCTCTGGAGAAATCTTGCTAAACCTTGATACCGAAGACGATGATGAGTTATCTATTGGTTGTGCAGGAGGAATTGACACGAATACGGCATACAACTACGATCAAGTAGATGTAGAAGAGAATTACCATCTTTTTGAGCTAAAAGTAAAAGGACTTTTAGGTGGTCATTCAGGTATGGACATTGACAAGGGAAGAGCGAATGCAAATAAACTTGCTAATCGACTGCTATATCATTTCCTTTCTCATTCGGTTGACTTTCAGTTAGTTTCGTTTGATGGAGGTTCGTTGAGAAATGCAATACCTCGAGAAGCAACCGTAATTATTGCGGTAGAAAATGAAGGTTTAGATGAGCTAGAAGAGACTTTTCCTGACATTGTAGCAGAAATCAAAAGCGAATATAAATTGATTGAAAAAAGTATCGAAATTACTTTGAATAAAACAATTTTATCAGGAATGAAAATGACGACTACTCAAGAAAGAAATCGAATCATTGAAGTTCTTTACTCTTGTCACAATGGAGTATTCAGGATGAGTCCTGACATTGAAGGATTGGTAGAATCATCTTCAAGTTTAGCGAGAGTCATTGTAGCAGACGGAAAGTTTATTACCCAATCATTACAAAGATCTAGTGTTGAGTCAACTAGAGATGATGTTGCTAACACAGTGAGAAGTCCTTTTGATTTAATTGGAGCGAATGTGATTCAAACGGGTGATTATCCGGGCTGGCAACCAAATTCAAACTCTGCAATTCTTGATATAATGAAGAGCTTATACAAAAAAAGCTTTAATGAAGAACCGCAAGTGAAAGCATGCCATGCAGGACTGGAGTGTGGAATTCTTTCTAAGCACCTCCCTAATGTAGATATGATTTCATTTGGACCAAATATTCGTGCTGCTCATTCTCCTGATGAGAAATGTCAAATATCTTCAGTACAGAAATATTGGAATTTTTTCTTAGAAACACTGAAGGCGATTCCTTCAAAATAGGGAAGAGGTGGCTTCAAAAGAACATGAATTAGTCGAATTAGCGAATGCTAAAATGTATTACGGCAAATATAAAGGCCGTTTTTTGGTGCATGTTCCTGAGCCGTATTTGCTTTGGATGAAGAATAGAGGTTTTCCTCCAGGGAAGCATGGTCGTCAATTAGAATTAATGTTGGAGATTAAAATCAATGGTTTGGAAGATTTAATTTATCCTTTAATAAAAAAGTAGTCAAGAAGGTAGTAATTGTAAATTACAATTTATTGTAATGACTTATAGTTAGTTACGTCTTAGTAAGTATGTAGGCTTTAAGGTGTTTTTGTTTACAAAAATAATTTTTGTCACAGTTTTTGTAACATTATGAAAAAGCAACCCGTAAACGGCTCTGAATGAAATAATTTACGATATGCAATTAACAAACTTTAATATGATTAATAATACAATTAAGAGTGCGAAATTCAAGTTATCGCAACACAAGGTTCAAGGAGAAACAAGTACGCTTTCTATTTTTCAAGTCGCCAAATTGATGGACATGATTAAAATAGGGGAGGAGCAGTCTCAAAAAGAAACAACTAATATTCTTTTTTCATTGAATTAAGAAAGAACTAATTTTATACTTAAAAGTCACCTCATATTGGGGTGACTTTTTTCGTTTTTAATAGTTTCTGGATGTAAATTATTGTGTACATTTGTAATGAATCAATAAGTTACAAATGTTAATTCAAGAAAGAGTTAAATTAATTATCAAGGCAAATAATGAAACTCCATCGTCATTTGCAGATAAGATTGGGTTAAAACGTTCTAATCTATCACACGTGTTAAGCGGTAGGAATAAGCCTAGCTTAGATTTCTTGTCTAAAATCATTGATAACTACCCTAAAGTGAATGCGTCTTGGTTAATCACAGGAACAACTAGAGATGGAGATTTTCAAGAGGAGCAAACTAAATCTATAAGTCAGGTAGGTGCAGATGCTTCCGAACGAATTATTGAAAGGATCGTTATCTTTTATTCTGACGGTAGTTTTAAAGAGTACAAGGAAGGCTTAGCTATTGATTAATCACTCCGGAAGCAATCAATTCATCATCGATGTAAAATGCTGCGAATTGTCCAGGAGTAATGCCACGTTGTATTTCTGTAAACAACACATAGAGCCCATCTTCTTTTAGGAATAAAGTTCCCTCTTGATAAGACTGTCGATACCTTATTCTAACACTTAAAGATAAGTTGTTTATATTATTGATGTTAAACTGATTAGAGATAAAATGAATATCTTTTAATTCTATTCTTAATGCCCATCGATTAAGTCCAGGGTGCTTATCTGTCATTCCTGAATAAACAGTATTAGTTGGGATATCTAAGCCTATTACAAAGCTAGGGAAAGGCCTTCCTCCTATGTGTAACCCTCTTCTTTGTCCAATAGTATAGTAATGGGCTCCTTGGTGTTTTGCAACAACAGCT
Source organism: Crocinitomicaceae bacterium (assembly GCA_015662935.1). Taxonomy (GTDB): domain Bacteria; phylum Bacteroidota; class Bacteroidia; order Flavobacteriales_D; family Crocinitomicaceae; genus UBA4466. The sequence goes on from DQTF01000115.1 coordinate 5,542, forward strand.
CCCATATTTTTTGTGTAAGAAAAAGGTTTTGCAAGCGCAATTATATTCTTCTCAACTGGGTCTAAGTCCTGATATATTTTGTATTGCTCTAGGTTTTCAGGGATCTCAATGATGTTCCCATTTATTGGTTCTAATTTTTGCTGTAAAAAGGTTGGAAGGCTTATTTTTCCTACAAAACAAAGTCCTTGAGAATCTTTTTTCTCCGCAGTAACAAGTTTATTTTCTAGGGCGATTCTACGAACTTCTTCTTTCTGTAGTTCACCAATAGGAAACAGTGCTTTTGAGAGCTGTTCTTGATTTAGCTGAC
>DQTF01000210.1 GCA_015662935.1 Crocinitomicaceae bacterium
AACCTGTGAATAAATAGGCGCAATTTTAGAGAAGTGATCTAACATTAAAGAGTCTACTGCACTGGTTACAGTGCCTTTACCATCTGCGTAGATCATATTAAAAATGATTTTCGTCACTATTAAAACCGCTCTAAAGTAGCTAGAAAAAATGGTACGCAAATGGTAGTATTTAACAGATTCATGCTGGATAGACCTAACATGTGAATGCTAATGAGCTTTATACTTGTGATTTCTTGCAATTATGCATATTTTTTTAATATATCAAGCACTTCTTCATCAGAAACCTGATTGAAGTTAGCGTAAAAATCACTGATTGACATAAAGTTAGTGGGAGTCTCCACCGCAAAGACATTCTGGAATTTCTGCTTTAGCAGTTCAAACATGTCTGCTGCAACAACAGGTGAAGCAATCGAGGCATGGGATGTTTTTGTCTTAAGCCATTCTGCAACAACTAACACCGTTGAACCTGTTGCAATCCCGTCATCTACTACGATTACATTTTTGTTTGCTAAATTATATTCGGAACTACCTCTGAATTTTCTTTGCCTCTCTTCAACCTCGGCCTTTTTGATCGAGATCTCGTTTTGTAGACTGGCTTGTGTAAAATATTTTGCATATGAATCTGGCAAATAGGTAACACCGTCATACGTAATTGCTCCAATTCCAAACTCCGGATTTTCCGGCGGGGTCAGCTTCTTGGAAACTATCACATCAAGTTGTAAATCATAACGCTTGGCGATCTGGTGCCCTATGACAACGCCTCCTCTAGGAATTGCAAGAACCACTGTGTTTTCATCTATGACATCTGCCATCTTCAATGCAAGCTGATTGCCAGCGTCTACACGATCTGAAAACATCACTTAATACTCAACTTGGAAATACTTATTTTTAATCCAAACATAACAAACTCACATTCATTGGAGAATGAATAGTGAATGTGAAATAAATAACAATGAAATACTAAGAGAATGAATAAAAGATATGATCAATATTATTATTATTCCGCTTGCAATAGTAGCTGTAGTTGGAATTTCAGGATATCTGATATATCGTTTTGTTCTTTATGATTATTTTTGTAAAAAATCTGTAAATGAAACACTTCGAAATTATAACATTAAAAAAACACAATTTCAAATAATAAAAGAATATCACGAAAATAAAGGAGAAAAAATATCAGAAAAAGAAATCTCACAACTAGAAAAACGTTACAGACAGCATGAGCCTGAACAATTTCTTATAATGTATGATGCCATAAGAGACAAATCAAGAACTAACGAGAATTAGTCTCACGTTTCAAAAAAAAAAAAGTTATGGTTCAGTTGGTATCTGAATGAAAGGTGTTCCGCCTTGACCTACAACTAGTGGTAGCGTGCCGTCCCATGCTTGTATTTTAAGCCATTCCAAATACCATGGATTTGACGCTAGTGCTTGGTTGATAATTTTAATTGCTTGAGCTTCTCCGTTAGCTTGGGCAATATTGGCTTTTGCAATACCTTGTGCTACTGCTTCAGATTGTAGTGCCTCTACCTGAATTCTTCTAAGGTCGTTTTCTGCTTTAAACGCTTTCTGCTCTGCTTCTACCTTTGACTCAATTGCCTGTGCAAAGAGAACTGAGAACTGAAAGTCTGTAATTGAGACAACATCAGTTTGGATGTTGAATTCAGATAGACGTTTGCCTATTTCAATTTCAATGTCAGACTTGACCAGTGGTCTTTTTGTGATTAATTCCTCTGCATTATAGTTTGCAGTTACTTGTTTTACTACCTCTTCTATCGCTGGCTGAATAATCCTATTCTCATAATCCAGACCAACTTCTTTGTACAAGTAGTGAATTGATTCGTATGATGGATGGTAGTTGACAGTTACTTCGGTAGAAACGGTCTGAAGGTCTTTAGAAGCCGAAGAAGTTGCTTTTATGATCTTCAGTGTCCTGACTTCCATTTGTACTACAGAGTCTGCAAATGGCACAATGAAATGAAGTCCCTCGTCTAGAGGTGAAATAGTTAGATCAACTGCATTCCAATGTAGTAAGACGCCTCTGTGACCAGCATCTACTATTGTTACGGCTGCAGCCGATATCACGCCAATAACAATTAGTGCTATAACAATAATTGCTATTGCTTTGGCTGCACCAACATTAACATTTATTTTTGGTGTTTCGTATTTTGACAATTTCTTGTTATAATCACTTTAATTTCATTATTATACCATCGGATAAGATCGAACCACGAGGTTCTGAAGTATCTAGGTTCTAATTTTCTGTTTTAAACTAAAATCCTTAAGCCATCTGCGTAGGTGCCTGTCCATCATATCCCTGCTTTTTATGAACAGAGTCAATAACCGACTTTGTAAACCTGTCAAACTCTTCGTCTTTCATAGAATCAATAACCTGATCTACAGTTTTGTTCATATCAATTTCTTTGCACCTGCGATCAGCCTCAGAACAATAAAACTCGATGTAACTTTTTATGTAATCATATTCTGGACCGTCAATTCCAATTTCTTGTCTTCTTCTGCTTAGTCTTTCTCTCCAAGTTTCGCTCATGAGTCTCAACTTTACTATACTTTAGGAGAATATAAAGCAGAAATCAGAATAACACTCTTGGTTGGTTGTATTTGGTCAGCCTCAATGATGCATTAAGAAACAAATCAAAAACTAACGAACAAATTTATGGTATATTATGTAAAAGTTGATGATAAATGACTGAGCATTTTTATTGGATTTGGGCAATTTTTTTCATAATTCCACTTGTTTCAATAATTAGACGTTACCTTAGAAAACGTAATATGCAAAATTTCAGCAAATCTTCAGAACAATACCATGAAATGCAATTTAAAACAAACTCAAGTAAGATAGAAACACCTAGACGAAATTTACTAGAGCCAGAGCTAGAACACGAACCAGAGCTAGAACACGAACCAGA